>JABMRP010001117.1 GCA_013202535.1 Planctomycetota bacterium | reverse complement strand
CCCGCCGGTTCCACCGCCAAGTCACGAAGTAGCAGGGCGCAGTTGTGCCGGAAATCAGCCAGCGTCAAATCTCGCCGCCGGGGGGAAGCGGTGGAGAAATCGAAGAAATCGCAATAGTCTCGGGAAAAGCGCATGGTCATCCCCGGTGGCGACCCCCGGTGTGCCCCAGTACAGCCCCGGTTATAACCGTGCGGTGGGGTCCTGGCTAGCCGAGCATTTCCCGGAACGCGTCGAACAGATAGTGGCTGTCGTGCGGACCGGCCGACGCCTCCGGGTGGTACTGTACGCTGAAGGCGGGATATTTGCGGTGCCGAACGCCCTCGATCGTGTCGTCGTTGAGATTCCGATGGGTGACTTCCAGTTCCCCCGGCAGGGAGTCCTCGTCGACGGCGAACCCGTGGTTCTGGCTGGTGATCTCGACACGACCGCTGGCCAGATCGGCCACGGGCTGGTTGGCCCCCCGATGGCCGAATTTCAGCTTATAGGTCTTGGCCCCGCAGGCCAGCGAGAGGAGCTGGTGCCCCAGGCAGATTCCGAAGATGGGTACCTTGCCCAGCAGATCGCGGATTGCCCGATGGGCGTATTCCAGCGGTTCGGGATCTCCCGGCCCGTTGGAGAGAAAGACGCCTTGCGGACTTCGCCCCAGCACGTCCTCGGCGGTTGCCGTGCCAGGGAGAATCGTCACCCGGCAGCCGGAATCGAACAGATGCCGGGCGATGTTCCACTTCAATCCGTAGTCCAGTGCAACCACGTGAGGGGCATCGGCCGCAACTTCCTCTCGCGACGTCCCGCCCAGCCGGGTCCAACGGCTTAGCGGTTCGTCCCAGGCGATCGCCTTTTCGGGAATCACCTCTTGTACCAGATCGCGCCCGACGAGTCCGGGGCTCGCTTTTGCCTTGGCGACCAGACTTTGGTCATCGAGATCCTCGGTCGACAGCACGCCCTTGAGCGCCCCGTGGATGCGAATGCGACGCACCAGCGCGCGGGTATCGATCCCCTCGATAGCAACGACGCCGGCTGAGAGCAGATAATCGTGCAGATTGCCGTCGGCCCGAAAATTGCTCACCCGCCGACTGCTCTGGCGGACGACGAATCCGGCCAGATGCGGCTTCCAGCTTTCGACATCCTCGCGATTGATGCCGTAGTTGCCGATTTCCGGATAGGTCATCGTCACAATCTGCCCGCGATAACTCGGGTCGGTCAAGATTTCCTGGTAGCCGGTCATTGAGGTATTGAAGCAAACCTCTCCGTCCACTTCACCGCGGGCACCCAATGCGATGCCCGTATAGACCGATCCATCTTCCAGTGCGAGTTTTGCAGTTTGGGTCATGGCGAGCGACGGGTCATGGCGAGCGACGGGTCATGGCGAGCGACGGCGCGGTGTTTCCGGCGGGATCGGTGTGAAACAATTCGGTTTGTGCCAGTGGCGCGCGGCGCGAGCGCGCGATTCTCGTCGGGGATGCTCGGACCGAGCATCAGTCACCTAAAGTCTTTCCACCGGTCGGCCCGATAGGTCTACTAACGGCTGTGGGTCTCCGGGCAGGACGGACAACGCGTTTGCCTGTTCGGACAGCCAATATCGAGGGCTTTTGCTTCGGCGAGCAAGAGCCCTCACTTTTTGCGCATCTTCCACGCAACAACCGGAAAACATTATAGCCACTCGGCAAGCGGCCGGATAGCAGCCCGTCGAGGCAAAGCTAACCGCCGAGACACCGTCCGATTTGCCGAACGGCCTGACGGAGCCGGTTCTCGTTCTCGACCAGCGACATGCGGACGTACCCTTCGCCGGCGGGTCCAAACCCGGCCCCCGGGGCGACCGCCACGTCGCCCTCCTCCAGCAGTTTCATGCCGAAGTCGAGCGAATTCATGGTCGACGCCCACGGCTCGGGAATCTTGGCCCACACGAACATCGTCGCCCGGGGCCGCGTGATCGTCCAGCCGAGACGTTCCAGGCCGTCGCACAACACGTCGCGCCGCCGCTGGTACAAGGCCGCTTGAGCTTCGACCGCCGCCTCGGTATGACGTAGGGCCACGATCGAAGCGATCTGAATCGGCGAGAAGATGCCGTAGTCGTAATAGCCCTTGATCGTGGCCAACGCGCGGATCATCTCGGCATTGCCGGCGCAGAACCCCACTCGCCAGCCGGCCATGTTGTACCCCTTGCTCATGGTGGTAAGCTCGACCCCCACGTCGAGCGCGCCCGGGGCCGCCAAGAAGCTGGGAGCCTGATACCCGTCGAACGTCACGTCGCCATAGGCCAGATCGCTGATCACCATAAACCCGTATCGCTTGGCCAGCTTCACCACCGCGACGAAAAACTCCGGTTCGACCGTCACGGCCGACGGATTGTGGGGGTAGTTGACCACCAGGAGCTTGGGCTTGGGGCACAAATGGTGGCACGTGTAGGCGATATTCGAGAGCAGTTTCTCCGAATCGGCCACCTCCAACTGGATCTGACCGGCGGCGGCCAAGGCTACGGCATATTGGTGTGCGGGGTAGGAAGGGGCGGGCGTGATGGCCGTATCGCCGGGCCCCAACAGGGCGAGGCAGATATGGCTGAACCCCTCCTTGGAGCCCAGGCATACGATCACCTCGCGTTCGGGGTCGAGACGAACCCCCGATTTCTTCAGGTATTTGCTGGCCACTTCCCGGCGAAGATTCAGCAATCCCTGGGAGTCGCTATACCCATGATTACGCGGATCGGCGGCGGCCTCGGCCAGTTTCTCGATGACCCGCTCGTTGGGCGGATCGCTGGGGTTGCCCATCCCCAGGTCGATCACGTCGTCGCCGGCACACCGCTTCTTGTATTTCAGCCCGTTGATCTGGGCAAACAGATAGGGCGGAAGACGCCGTACCCGCGCCGATACATCGATCTCGAAAGGAGCATTGCCGTTGTGTGGTGTGCCGAAGTCGCTTGTGTCGTCCATCGCCTTTTCCACGACAAGATCATCGGAAACGGGGAAACCTTTCCAGGATACCCCGATTCGCTTCGCAGGGGAACGGGCAAGGGATAAAGCGGCTGCTACCGAAGCACCGGCACTGGCCGTACCAGCGGGCTTCCCGTGGTGGTGCCCGCCTGAGACACCCTTTTGGGTGCCTGCATGGTCCCCGTCAGGTAGTTGTCGATCCGGGCCGACTGCTTGAGATGCCGAAACTGCCCGTTCATGGCCAGGCGAAGCTTCTTGTCAAACAGATCGCGCTGGATCTCGTCCAGGACGTCGCTCTTTTCGACGGCGACCGGTTCGGTCATGCCTTCGCACAGGAGAATGACGAAGTTCTGGTCGACCTGGATGATGGAGGACAGCTCGCCCGGCTTCAGCGCGAAGGCCTTATCCTCGATCAGGGGGCGTCCGCCGTTCTTTCTGATAGGGGGAACCTGGCCCCCAAGTGATTTACTGCCCGCCTCGACCGAGAATTGCTCGGCCAGTTTGGCAAAGTTCTCGACACTCGGGTCGGTTCGCAGCATGGCGAACACCTGCTGGGCGTGGCGGAGATCGCTCAAGACGATCGCCCGGCACCGAACCCGGGGTCCAAAGTTGGCCTCGAACCCTTTGTCCACGTCTTCCGGCAACACCTTCACGGAATCGACGACCATCTTCTTCAGCGCCATCTTGGCCCAGACCACGTCACTGCGATAGGCCTGAACCGAAATCGCGCTCTCCTCGGTCACCCGTTTGAGCCAGCCCTCGATGTCGGGAGAACCATCGGCCTTGTGGGGCAACCAGAAAGCGGCCGCCTCGACCACGCCCGCGTCGATGTCCGCGTCGCTGATCGTGATACCCCGTCTCTTGCACTCCTGCTCCAGCAGCCGGCGGTCGATCAAGCCGTCGAGCATTTCCTCGCCGTGTCGTCGGAGGCACTCTTCCTTGAGATGGCGGATGGGCACCTGCCGTCCGTTGACGATGGCGGCCACGCCGGGCACTTGGCGGCTGAGCACGGGATCGTTCAGGACGTTTTGTACCTGCGATCTCTCTTGCAGTTCCTTGAACACTTCGCCCGCCACGCCGCGCAGCTTCTGATCGCGGATCATCACTTCCAGTTGGGGGGCGGCCTGCTCGAAGGAGATATTTCGGGCGGGGATCTGTCCCTCGCACTTGAAAATCACATGTTGATTGCCCAGCGGAAGCACTTGGGAAATCTCGCCTTCCTTCATGCTGAAGACGACCTGCTCGATCGCTTTGTCGCTCGTGTGTTGGTGGATGGGGCGTATCATGCCGTTGGCACTGGCGCTGGCCACGTCCTCGGAGAAATCCTTGGCCAGGGTCGCGAAACTCGCCGGATCGGCCACGGCTCGGGCGCGCAACCGGGCTGCTTCTTTCGGATCGCTATGCACGAGAATTCGCACTTTCACCGCGGGGCCAAACCGCGACTCGAAGGCCTCGGTCAGGTCCTCTCGGGAAACGGTCAGCCGATCGCCGGCCAACTTGCGCAACGCCAGCGTGGGCCACATGATGTCGTCGCTGTATTGCTCCGGCTTGATCCCCCGTTCTTTGGCCAGCATTTTCAGCCACTGATCGACCGAGATATTGAATCGCGCGGCCATGCGTTCGATTTCCGTATCGATTTCCTCCTGCGAGACCTTGATTCTCCGACGGTCGCATTCCTGGCTGATGAGGAACTTGTTGACGAGGCTTTCCAGGACCTCGGTGCCGTAGAGCCGGATGCACTCGGTGGCCAATTCGTCGCGATGGATCGTCTGGTCGTTGACACGGCCGACCAACTCGGTCCCCGTGGGTGTTGCCGAGGCGACGCCGGCGGCGAGGCGCGACGATGGTGTGGTGGTGGAAGTGGGCCGCGCGGCCGTGGAAGGCGTAGCCCCTTGCGTGGCCCTGGAGGTCGCCGTCCGATAGCCGGTGGCCGAGGGTGCTTCGGCGGATGCCGTTTCGTCGCCCCAGTAATACCGTCCCGCCAGGCAGAGGCCGATTACGGCTACCCCGCCCAGGACCATGGCAATTCTTGCCTTGCGTCCGGACCAACGAGACTTCTTCGTATCAGAGTTCTTGGTATCACGCAAACTTGTTCGGGCCACGGAGATTCCTCCCTAAACCATTGCCACTGTGTGCTTTACGCCTGATAGGCGATCCTCCCGAGCTATATCGGGTGGGGCAGTATAGGAAGGGGGTCCCCGGCAGGTCAAGATCGGTTTGCGCATGAAGAACGGCGGCCCGATCGTTTCCGACCGGGCCGCCGCTGTCGTTGGACCAGACCCCCGTGGCGTTACGTAGCCGCGGAGGCATCGCGGGGACACGTGCCGGGCTGGCACGTGGCACCCCATCTTAGCACGAGGGTTTGTCGCAAACCCCCACCTCTTCGCAAGCCTTCGGCTCTTCGCAGCACTTCGGCGCGTCGCAGCAGGGGATCGGGCAGCAGACCTTGACGGGAATCTGCTTGAGGATCACCTTGGGCACGCAACGGGTCACCGTGTAGGCCACCTTCTTCGGTACCATGCGAACGCAGTTAATCGTCTTCTGATAGTGGACCGGTTTCATCACCGTGTAGGCCACTTTCTTGACGCATCGCTGCGGCACCATCTTGCAGACCCGATACGGGACCTGCTTGGTGAAACACTCGCTGACCATGCGGCATACGCGGTAGCGGCAGGTCTTCGTGCGTTGCTCGGGCACCATCTTGCACACCT
>JABMRP010000110.1 GCA_013202535.1 Planctomycetota bacterium | reverse complement strand
GGACATTTCGGATTCCCTTCCGGAAGGTGGTTAGCAATTGCTTGTCAACAACCGCTAATTACTAACCACTTGTCCAGCCCATGTTTATAGCAATTTCTCCACTTTGTCAGTTAACGGCGTAGGGTGCCACCGCCACAAGGACCACCGCTGATCGCGTGGACTCAGCGCACGCAATCGGGTGATGTAATCTCCTTCGAGGATCGAGTCCGGAGTAGCGTTGCGGACGCGTTCCTTGTTGGCGATGTTGACGCCGACCGCACAGCTCCCCGCCCCCCAACGGCAAAGGAGATCGTAGAAGCCCACTCTGCCGAGTTCCACGTCCTTTGGCAACTGCCGGCTTCGAGGCGGCGCCAGGTACACCGATCTGCCCGTGCGAAGGTCGATCGCGATCCAGCCGACGGCTACATGGTACCCCAGATGCACGCCGGCTGGTAGCGGGTCCGCCGGCCCGTCGAAAGCCAGGGTGCCGCACATCAGTCTGGTAACAGCCCATTGGCCGCCGTGCAAAACGACCTTATCCCCGCCCATTCGGAAGTACTCCGAAGTCTTCCCCGTCTCTTGATTGTCCTTGTACGCATCTGCCAACGTTCGGCGGTACTCATCGGGCATTGCCGTCACGCGGGGCGGCGAGGTCGGGGGATCAGGAACACGCTCTTGGGCAACAACCGGTGGGCAGGCATACCCAAGTACTACCGTCAGCAGGGCAGCGCAACCGCCTGACCAAGCGGCGCGTGGCACCGCTTCAGGGCACCTCAAATCGACTTTCATGGGAAGTTCCTTTCAAAGGCGGGCGAAAAGGGCGGGCGAAAAGGGGACGCAGCTCTTTTTCGCCCGCACAATGCGATTCGCCGGCGCGGGATGGGATTATTCCTTCTTCTCGCCCGCCGCTCGCAACTTGTCGAGCAACGCGGCGATCTCTTCATGCACCTCCGCGGTCTGTTCAATCAGCAGCGCGGCCATGCCGCCGATTTCGACCGACGGAAGGTATGGCTTCCCCTCGGACCAGCTTTCCGGCCGAATGCAGGTTGTTATCGCTTCGGTCAGCGACTCGAAATCGTAGCCCGCGGGGTCCGCGATGCCGCCGGGCGACACCAGATCGCGGACCGGATACAGCCGGTAGAGCAACGTTTGGTCGGCCTTCTCCCGAGTCGTAATCACCAGACGCTCGTCTTCGATGATCCAGGTCAGGTCCAAAGGGTGAAGCGAGCGTCGCAGCGCGGATCCGAGAGGCTGGTCGACGCTCGCGATCGACACCGGGTCATCGTGGTCGATCCCCAACACGGACCGGGTTTCCGCGTAATCGACGACGATATCGATGTCCGTGACCGCCCGGAGCTTCTTGATGGCCTCTTGCAGTGGTTCTTTCTGGATGTCGATCGTCACCTTCCGCCGAAGCTGTTGGCGGATCTTTTTCTCGCCATGTGCCTCGGGGGCCAGTTGCACCGGAGTCAGGCTGCCCGCGGCCGACTGGCGGACTGCTTCGCGCAGGGCGGCCAGTGTCGCGGCCGTTTCTTCGTGGGGCTTCCGAGTCTGCCGAACCGCCAGGGCGTTGAGACCGCCCAATTGCGTCGACATCATCGTGCCGGGGCCGCCAACCTCTTCCCATGTGTGCGGACATACCGACCCGGTCAGAATGTTGCACAAGCTGTCGAAGTCCCAATCCGCCCGCCGCACATGCTCGCGCGGCTCCACCAGGTCGCCGACCGGATAGAGCCGGATCGTCAGCATCTGGTCCGCCTTCTCGACGGACGTGATCAGGATATACTCGCCCGCCATCACCCAGGTCAACTCCAGCGGCATCAACATTCGATCCAGCGCCCGGTCCAGCGGCACATCGGTTACGTCGATCGAGACGGGCACGTCCGGGTCGAGGTTCAGCACCTGTTTGATTTCGAGCTCATCGAGTTCCATGCCGACGCCGGTGGTCTTCTCCAGTTGCCGGGCGACCGCCTCCAGCGGCTCGCTCTCCACGTGCAGCGTTACCTTCCGCCGGAGCAACCGACGGAACTTCTCTTCCTCCGGCGAAGGGCAGACCGCCGAGAAAGACTCTTCCGCGGCCGATTGCCGAGCGGCCCGGCGTAAGAGGGCGAAGAACTGGGCAAGCTCTTCATGCGCGTCGCGGGTCTGGCGGATGACGATCACGTTGGCTCCGGCAACCTCGATAGGTGCGGTGGCCCCTGGCCCCCCCATTTCTCCCCAACTTTCCGGCCGGACCACGGTCGAGATGAGCTCAGCGAGTTCGTCCAAATTGCGGCCACTTCGGTCCTCGCCTTTTTTCGCGCTCACCAGATCGTCCGCCGGATAGAGCGTGACGGTCGCCGCCTGGCACCAGTTCCCGCGGGTAGTAATCAGGACATACTCGTCTTCGATCACCCAGGCCAACTCGATCCGCGACAGGATGCGCCGCAGCACGCGCTCCAGCGACACTTCGGTCACGTCGATCGATACGGGCAACTCCGGGCCGAAGCCCAGCACCTGTTCGATTTCCCTTTGATCGAACTCGAAGCGGACGCCGGTGAGCTGGCTCAGTTGCCGGACGGCTTCCTTCAGGGG
>JABMRP010001116.1 GCA_013202535.1 Planctomycetota bacterium | reverse complement strand
GGTCGGCCAAACCGTTTTGGCCCGGGCCGACCACCGCCGGTGTATTCTCCGATTCTTATCTCTAGTCTTCGATTCTCGTGGCTCCCGGACAGCTACCGACGGAGACCGTCGCCGCCCCGTTGCCGCGGGAGGCCTGCGCCGTGGGCGTCGCGCCGCCGGTCTTCGGTGCGTAGGGTACGTCGTACATCGGCCCGGGGAGCCCCAGATCGGCCCGCTTCTTGTCGATGTGGTCGATCATCGCGTGCGCCGCCTTGATCGGATCGGGCTCGAATGTCCAGGTGGCACCGAAATGCTTGTCGAATGTACTGGTCAAGAGATCGACGATGTACTCGCTTCCCTCGACCGGTAACGACTGGCCGATGACCACGGAAATGCCGCTGCCGACGAAGTACATCCCGATGGCGATCGCCTTGGCGCTCATCCACTCCGGCGCGGCGCCGACGGCGGGCAGCTTGTCGAACGAATCGCCGATGCCGCCTTCCTTCACCAGTTCGGCACAAGCGGTGAGGATGCGCGTATTGTCGACGCAGCTTCCGAGGTGCAAGACGGGTGGGAGCCCCACCGCCCGGCAGATCTCCTGGATGCCCTCGCCGGCGTATTTCAACGCCGCCTCGGGGGCGAGCAACCCGGCCTTGCCGCAGGCGATCGCGCTGCAGCCGGTCTGCAAGACCAGCACGTCGTTGCGAATCAACTCCTTGACCATCAGCACGTGCGCTTCGTCGTGCTTGAACTTGGGGTTGTTGCACCCGACCACTCCGGCCACGCCGCGAATCCGGCCGGTGGCGATGCCGTCGTTAAGCGGCCGGTAGCTGGGGCGATACTTGCCGCCGAGGATGTCGGAGACGACTTCGGTGGTGAATCCGGCGACCAGATTCTCCTGGATATCGGGGATGTCGACCTTGTCGGGATCGCGATTGCCGAAGTTGTCGATGGCCACGCGGATGATTTCCTTGGCCGTCTTCATCGCGTCGTCTTCGTGGAACTCGATGTGCAGGGCCCCAGGGAACTTGGCCTTGGGACTGGTCGACACGACCTTGGTGTGAACGGACTTTTGCATTTCGGTCAGAGCCGGGAAGACACACTGCACGTCGATCAGCATCACGTCGACGGCGCCGGTCATCAGGGCCAGTTCCTGTTGCAGGAAGTTGCCGGCCACCGGCACCCCATGCCGCATGAGAATCTCGTTGGCCGTGCAGCAGATTCCCGCCAGATTGATCCCCTTGGCACCCTTTGCCTCGGCCTCGGCCAGAAGCTCGGGATCGGTGGCGGCCGCGACGATCACGTCGGAGAGGGTCGGCTCGTGGCCGTGGACGAGAATGTTGATCTGATCCGCCTTGAGTACGCCCAGGTTGACCCGCGAGCGAAGCGGATGGGGTTTGCCGAAGAGGACGTCGGAAACGTCCGTTCCGATCATCGAGCCGCCATAACCATCGGCCAGCGAGGTGCGCACCGAGGCCATGATCAGGTGTTCGGGATCGTTGTCCACGCCAATGTGGGTCAGGTGCATGCTGGTGACCACCTCGCGGTCGATGCCGCGGGGAATCGCTTCGGCCGCCGCCCAGTTCTTCTGCTGTTCTTCCGGAGCACGGCTGACGTTGAGCAATTGGCCGTCCTGTTTGCCGAACTCGGCCAGGAACAACTGGGCCAGATCCCCGGCGATTTCCTCGTTGCTTCGACCGTCCCGCTCGATGCCGTATTCCTCGGCCAGCGCGCGGAGCTTCTCCGGACTGCGTATCTTGTAGACGTCCGACTTGCCGGTGGCTGCCAGGGCCAGGGCCTTGACAATCTCCCGGCCGTGGTCGGAGTGAGCGGCCGTGCCGACGCAGACGTCCTTCAGCAGATTGCGTGCCACGATCGCGTCGGCCGAGATGCCGCAGATACCGACCTGGGCGCCCTTACCGCCCGGGTTGACGCGGCAGGGACCCATGAAGCAGTTGCGGCAGCAGATTCCCTGTTTGCCGAACTTGCATTGTGTCTTCTGGGCCGCCAGCCGATCCCACACCGTCTCGACGCCGGCTTTCTCGGCCAGATCCAGAGTATAAAGCGTGGCGGGGTCCACCGACCGCTTCGTTTTCTCGTCAGCCATCGCGATCTCCTCGAATAACAAAAGAAGCAGGTATATGGGCAGCGTGCGGCGGAGCGTTTGCATACTCGTCGCAACGGAGCCGTTTCTTTACGGTTTGCCGGTCGTCTCGCTACGGGTTGTCTCGAATTTTCGTTCCCGCGAGTTCATGGATTCTGGGTCTTATGGATTTGGGCTTATGGATTCTGGGGCTTAGCTGTTGCTCAAGGCTGCCTGGAGTTTCTCCCAAATGCCGGTCACCGCGTCGGCGAGCGTCTGGTCGTCGACGTCCGACGGTTGCCCGTTCAGATCGGCCTGGGCTAATTGAGCGGAATAGGGGAGTGCGCCAAGAATCGTCTGTCC
>JABMRP010001115.1 GCA_013202535.1 Planctomycetota bacterium | reverse complement strand
TTCCACGTTTGCAGCCGCAGCACCTCGGGCGTTCCGCCGTGCGACCAGCCGGCCTCCTTCCAGTCGCCGTAGCCGACCATGTCGTACAGCAACACGACGGCACCCATTCGGGCGAGCACCGCACATCGCGTTTGCCGGGCCTCATTGAACCGCCCACCATGACCATGCGGACAAAGAATGCCCGCCAGCGGACCTTTCGCGTCGCTGGGGCGATAGAGCGTACCGGTCACGTAGAAGCCGGGCGAACTCTGAAAGGCGACGTTGGCCACCGTGTAACCGTCGTAACTCCGGCGTTTGACAAACATCGGCTCCAGCGGCGTCTTCTCCGGCAAAACCGTCAGCCGGGCGCCTTCCAAAATGCCCCGGCGGATGGCCGCCTTTCGCCGTTGCCAGCCGACCAGATCGTCGTACGACTGCTTGAATTGCTCAAGTTCCTTCTTCGCTTCCGCGGGCGTCTGTGCGTTGCCTTTGCGGAGCTTGGGCTGTTCGGCTACCGCCGCCGTGGCGACAAGCAGAAAGGTGAGTACGAGAGAAGAGGTGAAGGCACGCATGGCAAGTCCTGCTTCCTGTTGAAGTACCAATTGGACAGCGTCGCTTCAATATAGGCGACCGCCGGCGCCGTGCCAATCGTAGAAGGGTAAGGACAGACATTACCGAGACCCTGATCAAGAAGGTCGTGGTGGCATCCCCTATCAGTACGAGCGCCAGGCAGACGGCTTCTGGCACCTTAGAGCAATGATGCCGTCCTTATCTTTCTTTTCCTTCTTTCTTCCCTTCTCAGTTTTCAAAGTCTTCTCCGCGTGCTCCGCGTCTCTGCGTGAGTTCCCTTCGCTCTCCAGGGCGTGAACGGTTACCACTAGCTTTACGTCGTTGCATCCGGATACAGAATTCTCCGAAGGCTCTTCGTTTCTGGGTTGTCACCGGTGAGCACGTCCATATCGTCGATGAGCGGCAACCATGCATCGAAGCCGGTTTTCAGGACGTCAGCTGCATCACCGAAAACGGATTTGTCGGGATCAGTAATTACATCCAGAGTGTACGAAATTGGCGTGGGATTGGTGACGAGAATCTCTTTGTGCTTTGTGGCACCATCGTAATAAAGTTCGATCGGTACACTGTTGCTTATGTCGAAGCGGACCTTGCTGAGGTCCGGACTAAGCCCGGATCGGTTTTGATTCTCCCCGTGCTTCTTCTTATTGGCGAGGTCCGTGCAGATTCGCAGTTCAACGCATCCGCCCGGGATGGCGTGAACTAAATGCTTGGCGTGCTGACGATCACGTGCGGCTCCGGCAGACCACGCCCACAGAATCAGACGATCCTTGAGATGCCAGACCGCCTTGGCGACATGAAAAAAAGCGTCGCGAATTCGCTCATCGGGAAGACTTACGGTCTTCGGGCTGATCTGCAGCCCGGTGACAATACGACGCGGATTCATGTCAAACATGATGTAATGGCGCGGCGTTCCCTCAGGCCGATCAGGAACCGTCTCGAAGCGAGAGAGTGGTTTGGACAGATCTTCCCATTGTCGGACGATGCTACGGAGTTCTTGTCGGATTTCAGTCGCGACCTGATCTTTGGGTGGTGGAGCCATGAGAACATCCATGGTGTCAGGATCTCCTGATCGGAATAACTACTGTTTATTCGGCAGCCCGGAATCGTTAATTGGGCGAGCCGCCGCCGCTGGCGTCGCTCGTCTCGTTTGTCGTTTTTGGCTGCCACACCGGACGATTCGACGCGGCCTGCCGTTGGGCCGCGTCCTCGGCAATCGCGTCGACGTCGCCGCCAAAGCGATCGGAAATCTCACGACGGATTCGATGGATCTCGTCTATCGGGGATTCAGTCGGTTCCTGTGTCATCACCAAGCATCTCCTCGGGGGTACAAATGATTGGTATCGGAATACCCAAGTCGGTCAGGAGGCCATGGATGCGGGGCAAAATCTTGGCATTTGCGATGTGTTTGCAGTTCCACGTCAACAGGTATTGCACCCGATGATGGGCTACGGCCGCGATGTGCAGCGCATCGACCTGTGCGTTCAGTGGCAGGACCCCAAGAGATAGGATTTCGTTGGCAATTCGCGGAATCTCGGGAACGCTGGGCAGCAGAGGAATGCCGTCAAGTGCGAGCAAGCGGTTTGCCGCAAGGGTCGGGTCACCCGCGGACGCCTCGTCGATAACATACTGCGACACCACGAGTTGGTAGTTGGTTCGCTCGGCATCCCACCATCGGTGCGTCAGCAACTGCCGCGCAGCCGTGACCACCTGCGAGCTTGGTGTCTGCCGCAGGTAGCTGATGATCGAGGTCTCAACGTAGACCGTGTTCACTGCGTCATCCCTTCACACCGGCCCCTCCGTGGGGCATGATTCCCGACGAATTAACATTTGTCGAGCACTCCGAACCCGTGGATGAGACGCGACACTGCCCGACAGCGTACCACCCGACAATAGTGATTCTACCACTCAAGTCGCGGGGGTACAACGCCATTGGGACCTGACGCCTACCGAGCATCCAGTGCCTCGATCTCTTCGGCCAGTTGACGACGGGCGTCGAGCAGAGCGCCGGGGTCGGTCAGCACCTTGCTGGAATAGCGGCCGCCGGCGTTGGGGATCGTTACCAGTCGGCTCGCCGCAGTCATCGCCGCGCGGGCCGAAGTCGCGTCGAGGCCGGCTGTTTCGGCACGCTCGATCAGGCTGCGAAGCAGGTACAGGTATTCATAATCCTCGACGCCTTCCCGGGCGTTTTCCAGACGGATCGAACTGACCAGGCCGTCGTAGCCGATCGGCGGGCCGGGGTAGATAAGAAATCCGTCGCCGTTGGGGTAACGGACCCAGAACGAGTTGCCCGGCTCGCTGGTCTGGTGGATGTAGGCGTGCCAGCCGAAGCGGTACGGATCGTGGGTCAGCCAGGCGACGCCCCAAAACTCGTACGCCTGCACGTCGTACTTGAAACAGTAGTGCGGCAGCAATCGCTCGACCGCGCAGTAGGGCGTGTCGGTACACATCTGCCCGTCGGTCGTAAACCAGAGCCGGTCGCCCGCGGCGCGCAGCCGGGCCATCTGCTCGACCGGCACGCGGCCGTCATGGCCGATCCCCCAGACATCGAGCGAGCCGTCCCAATCGGGGATGTGCCTCCATGTGCTGCTGTAGATGGGGATCGCCGAGTCGACCTCGTGGATCATCTCGCAAAGCGCCCGCATCTGGCGGCGGATGTGCTCGTGGCCGTCGAACGGCTCGTCGGAAATGTAGAGCACGACCTTCTTCTCCCACCCCTTTGCCTTGAGATGGTCCCAATACAGACGCAGCATGGCCTGATACGCCCGTTTGAATTCCGGCCGCAGTTCGCCCCGATCGGCGTCCGTATAGGGCGGATCGCCCTCGTACGGCCGTTGGCCAAAACACGTCTTGGGCGGATGCCCCCAACCGAAGAGATAGAACGTCCAGGGCGTGTACGCCACGGGCAGTTTGAGCCGGTCGAAGTAGATCTCGGCCGCCTTGTCGTACTGGGTGAAATCGGCGGTTACCTTGCCGTCGATGTAAGAGAACCGCGGAAACGGCCGCACCGTGTCGGGACAAAGTCGCCGCTCGGCCATGAACTCCACGATCTCGGGGTACATCTCCTCCAGCGGCTTCCCCCACAGCGCCCCGCCGGGTCCCAGCCGCACGTCGTAGATTGCCGCCAGATGAGTTTCCTCGGGCAGCGTGAAATCCCAAACCTCAACCGAAAACGGAATACGCGCCACAACGGTGTCGCCGGCCCAGAGCTTCACGGCCCCGTGATACCGGCCCGAAGGCGTTTTGGCGGTTGTACCCACGGTAATCCACACGGCCCGAGTGGCGTTCGGTTTCAAGGTGAACGAGCGCCCTGGTATCAGCGGATCGGGCCACAAGCCGGGCCAACCGTCGCACCCGGCTCCGTATCGCGGAAACTTACGATGCCAGGTGGGCGACTCCGAACGATAGTAATTGGTCGGATGATCGATCGGCACGTATCCCACGACGTTGACCTCCACGTCGTCCAACGTCGTTCCGTCCGGGCCCACAAGCGGCTCGACTTCGACGCGCATCTTTCCGACGACACGGCCCGAGCGGACGGCCAGTTGCAGGACTTCCTTTTCGTTGCGAGCCAGAGCGATTTCCGCAGGGCTCACGTTGCGCGGCACGGGATCGTCGGGAAAGATCTTGACGATCGAATCGACCGGCCATGCAGCGAGACGGTCTTCATCCGCCATCGGCCGACCTTCAAATCGGGCAAAGCGAGCGGGGGTCGTTTCGACTAACAAAGCACCGTCGTGCCAAACGGTGCCGCTGGTGTTGGTGGTCAGGTGGATGCTCATGGACGCCGCGTCGGGCGGCGCATGCAACAGCCCGGAGAGAAGGGTCCAGTCGGTCGTTCCGGCCAGCGGTCCGCCGGCGCTTTGCATCGCGCCGGTCGTGCAGAGCCCGCCATCGACGTCGCGGAAATGGGCATGGATCCGCAGCCCGCCGCCGCTTTCTTTGCATTTTACCCAAGCGGCCGCAAGATACGTCTTGCCCGGTTCGACCGGCACGTTCTGAACCCAGCCCCGCCAACCCTCGGGTGTTCCTGCCGGGATATCCAGCCGCGCGCACAGCTTTCCCAGCCCGGGCTTACGCGGTGAGTCGAATCCGGCCTTGGGGCCGCTGTCTGCCTGTTGAACCATGTTGCAGGTCCAGCCGGTCGGCATGGCGTCGGCTTGCTGGTCGCCCTGCTCGAAGTCCGGGTTCGTGAGCAGGTTGCCTTGATGGACAAGGGCGGGCAAGCCGCCGGTGGCACCCTTCTTGGAATCCTCGGATAAACGAGAAAAATAGACCGTCACGGTCGACACGCTTCGCGCTAGTGCGTCGGTCGTCCAGAGCAGCCGGTCGCCAAGCACCTGATGCGGCACGACCTGTTCTCGGTCGACCACGCGCAGCGAATCGCGATCGAGCCGCCCGCCCAGCCGCGCGTCGAGCATGGCCAGATCGAAATTCGCGGTCGCGGGCCCGGCGTCGCGCGCGGCGAAGTTCATCAGCCGCACGACCGCGCGATGATCCCAGGCGGCGGTCGAGCCGGGTTCTTCATGCCAGCGGCCGGGCGAGCCGATCTCCCGGGCACTGAGACGTTCCGGCTTGCCGGCAACGGCACGCAACGGGTCGGCATCGAGACATCGAAGCGTCACGTTGTCGAATCGGGCGGTTCCCGTGCCGCGCAACACGGTCCCCAAGTCGGCCCGATCGGCATCGGCCGGTGCGGTGAACTCGGCCGTGACCTGCTTCCAGCCGTAAGTCCCCCCGCCGGCCAAGAGCATGGGCGAGGCCAGCATTCCCTTGGTCCGGTTGCCCAGGTGAATATACCAACCGGCGTCGCCCTTGACGTTTTCAGCGCAAACCCAGGCCGTCATCATATACCGGGCGCCGCCGATCAGGCGAATGTTCTGTTGGCGCGTGGCAATCCACGTGGGCTCGGCATCGGCGGCCACGACGGTTTTCAGGCACCGCTTGCCCGACTGGGGATCTTCCTGGCTCCAGGTGGCTTGATGGCTCCCGTCGTCGACATCATGTTTCCAGCCCCAGGGCGTCGCACTGCTGCCCGCTTCCATGTCGCCGTTGACCAGCCCGTGCCGCCCCGGGAGAAACTCGGCCACGCGCCCGGCCGATGGGTTATCGAAATAGACGTAATACACGGCCGATCCGCCGGCGGGACACTCGACGGGGATATACAGCGTGCCACCGTCGGGAACCAGACCGTCGGTGATCGCTCCGCCGCGATCCTGGAGGCCGAAGAGCATTTCGGTGCCCTTCTCGTCACACACACGAACTTCCCGCACCCGCGTGCCGACCAAATCGGCCTGCCCTTGGCCCGGTCCGAGCGGCACGGCCACCGGTTGTCCCTCGACGGGCTGATCCGCATCGTTATGCACCGTCACGGCGATACGACCCCGCCAGTAATCGCTGCCGGAAAGGTACAACGAATCGTGCCACTCGGCGCCAGGTGAGACTCCATGCAAGACACCAACGAAAATCATCGGCCAGACGGCGATCACCGCCGAGATATGGTTCCATTTCACGCGAGAGTCTCCTTTGCGTGCTTCACGATCGGCTCGTCTCATCCGCCGGTAGAATACCATCGCCGGCGGTGTCTGTCGACATGCGGGTGCCTTCTGACCGGCCATATCCCCCCGGCCCCGCGGCCTGTCGATCTAATCGGATTCACCCAGGATCGTGGCGTGCATAGTAACCCGAAGCGTCAGGGAGGCCGTCTTTTCCGTCCTCGCTGACGCTTCGGGTTACAAAACTCGACATGCCGCCCGTACCATTGGGACGCATTCTTGTCGGTCCGATGCTACAATGGGAGCGGCCGTCATGCCCGTGCCGCAGTTGTGCTTGACTGACCGGAAGAACCGGAAGAGGGAGGTGCGCCATGATTCGATTGGTCATTGCGGCCTGGTTGGTCCTGGGATCGGCCGCCGTGGGGCAATCTGATGGCGACTGGTGGAAAGTGGCCCCGCCGCGCGATGGCCCGATGACGGCCGAGGATCGCCGCGCCCATAAGATGATGGTCGAGTTGATCGAGAAAGAGCAAACGCCCGAGTTCCGCAAGTGGTTTCGGGTGGTTGTCCCCGAAGAGCCGACCGGGTTGCCGGAGAACTACGACATCCTCCTCTACGGCCGCTACGGCGACGTCTACCTGATGCGTCTGGAGATTCGGATTCGCGGCAAGGAGGCGACCGGCGAATTGGTCACCACCGACGGGTTCTACCGCGGTCCGCTGCCGGCGGAGCAGATCGACGATCCGGCCCGGCAATTGTCCTACGGATTTCAATCGAGGACGGAGTTAAAGGTGAAAAGGGGCATGCTGGGAGGGGGTGGGGCGCTTGGTGATGGCTTCGGGCGCAACTTTCGCGGTCAGCATGTCGAATTGATTTCCCGCGACCCGGCCCGGCCATTCCACCTGCAAACCGAGGCGTGGCAGCGATGCAACGACTCCATCTCTGACTCCTCGGACGGTGTCGAGGAATTTGCCCATACGCGATTCAGCGAGGAGGTCGAGGAACTGGCTCGCGAGAAGCTCACGTTGCTGGAACCCACCGCCAAGCTGCACCGCGAGTTGGTGGACCGGCTGCGGCGGATCGAGGTGCCGAAGGCTGTCATCACCGAAAGCGAGACGGAGCCGCCCGACTTCTCTCCCGACCGGCTGCCACTGGAACACTACGACCGCCACGACCGGCCGTCGATCGAGGCCCGATTGTACTCCCGGTTGGCCGTGTATTGGCACGTGGAAGAGGCCCTGCCCGAATTGCTGCGTCTGAAACTCTCCGGGGCGGTAACCCGGCTGCGTATTGTCACGGCCGACGATCCGACGGAACTGTTGCAGACGGCAATTCTGACAAAAGATGAGGAAAAGGAAGAAGGTCAAGAAGAAGATAAGCTCTCCGAGTGGGCGACAGAGTATGCCGGCCAACTTCCTCTTCCCAAAGGCGCGGAAGTGCTGCTTTACGCCTTGCCCCGTGCCGACACTGGCTGCAGCACCGAGATCCTTTATTCGCTCATGCAGTGCCAACTCGACAGCGAACATCTGGCCGCGATCGACGCGTTTTACAGCCAAGCCATTGCCCTGCGATCAAAGGTCGCTGCGGCGGAATGCCTCCTTCACAGAACACACCGGGACGAGTACTACCTTTTCCTGCTGCAGTGGGCGCTGAAGGCGGAACGAACGGATGACAAGCCTTACTACTCCATTACGAACCCCTATTACGCAGCCCGGGTCGTGTTGTCCTACTCGATCAAACATGGAAGGAGACGCAACGAATCGGCGAAAATGGTCCGCACGCTGTTGGGCCGTATCCCCATCGACGCCCCTTCCATCGGCAGCAACACGAGCACCTTGGTTGCTGCTCTGGGTGATCTCGGCGGAACGAACGACTTGGAACTGTTGTTGAAGTACTACGAACAGAGACGCGATCCAATAGAGTCTGGATGGAACTCGATAGCCTCTGAAGCGATCATCGCCATCGCGAAGATCGACGCGGAGCTCGGGTTGGAGAAAGTCCATGCGGAGATCCGCAGGTATCTTGAGGAGGAAGGGGAACGC
This sequence comes from Planctomycetota bacterium, assembly GCA_013202535.1. GTDB lineage: Bacteria > Planctomycetota > Planctomycetia > Pirellulales > Thermoguttaceae > JABMRP01. Next base: position 657 of record JABMRP010001115.1, on the reverse strand, counting down.
TTGTCGTTCCACGATTGCGTCCGCCCTTACCTCGGCTTGATCTTTTGGCAGGACGATCGTTCGGCCCTCAAATTGCTTGAGCCAGCTCTCGCAAAATGCCGCCGGCAACAGTGTGGGTGGGGGACGTGGACCGGCGACGCGGAAGCCCTCGTCCCGTACCTGAAAGCCGAAACGGTCGAACAGCGGCTGAAACACGCGCTGCCGTTGCCGCAACTGCTGAACACTTTTTGTCAGCGTCCTCGGGATATGGACCAATGGACAAAGGACGTGGGCTTGCGGCTGATCCGCCAGGGGGCGGACCCCAAACAATGCCAACCCCTGTTGGAACCGGAGAAGCACCGGCCGCCGGGGCCGTCATCCCGCGAGGAGGAGTCCTGGGTGGCCGAGTATGCTCAATAAGCGACGGTCGGAAACTGGGGGCTCGTGGCTCTTTGCTCGCAACTCGGCCCCAGGCACCCGCGGTCCTTCACCCTGCCCGCAACTCCAATAGACACAGCAACTTCCGCACATCGCAACGGACCGGACGGCATCGAACCAACAGCCATGGAGGGCTTCCCAACTTGACAAACGCCCCTTTATCGGTTAAAAAATTAGCAGGCAGATAGTGCGCGCCCAACGCGGAATTCGGACAAAAAAGGGTTCTTCAGGAAACTTAAT
>JABMRP010001114.1 GCA_013202535.1 Planctomycetota bacterium | reverse complement strand
CCAGCCCCAAACAAGTTGCGTGTGCCAAAGAACTTAAGACACTTCAACAACAAAACCAGTTAACGGCGTAGGGTGCCATGGGCGGCTTGTCCGCCCTTGCTGACTCCCCGAAGAACAAGGGCGGGCAAGCCGCCCATGGCACCCGCGAGGACGGAAAAGACGGCCTCGCTGACGCTTCGGGTTACTATCAATACACCACAACGGCGGGGGTGTCAATCCTCCCTCCGCCCGTGAACCCTGAGCCGGTAAGCTATATTTAACGATGAACCCCGAGCAATACGCCACGAAGACACCGTCCCCCCGAGAAGCTTCATGAGCCAGATACTCAACCTGATTGAATCGGCCGACAGTCAGCCAAGCGCCCGGCAAAATACGGCCCCGGTCCACGAGTCTTTTGTCGACTTGGTTCGCCGTGCGGCGGAGATGCCGGCCAGCGATCTGTTCTTCCACTCTGGCGAAGACGACGTGACCGTTTCGGTACGCCATCTGGGCACGGTCAAGCGTCTGTCGGTGATCTCCACCGGACAGGGGAGTCGGCTGGTGAACCACGTCAAAACGTCGGCCGACATGGATCTCGTCTCGAAGCACCATCCCCAGGACGGCCGCTGTGTGTGCGAAATCGACCCGGGCCGAAAGATCGACCTCCGCATCAGCACGATTCCCACGCTCCACGGCGAGGATATGTCGATTCGTCTGTTGCAGCGCGACACCGAGTTGCTCGACCTGGACCGTCTCGGGTTCGATCAAAAGAGTCTGCACGAGTTGACGGGGCTGCTCAACAAACCGGGCGGGTTGCTGCTGGTGACCGGACCGGCCGGTGCGGGAAAGACGACCACGCTTTACGCTTGCCTGAAGTACCTTCACGACGGCACCCGAAAGATCAACACGATCGAGGACCCGGTCGAGTATTCTTTGGAGGGTATTCACCAATCGCAAGTGAACCCCCGGATCGGGCTCGATTTTCCCGAGTTGATGCGGAGCCTCTTGCGCCACACGCCCGACGTGATCATGGTGGGCGAGATTCGCGATCCGGTCACCGCCGAGACGGCCGTTCGGGCGGCCAACAGCGGGCGGCTCGTGCTCGCCACGCTCCACGCGCCGATTGCCGCCGGCGCGATCGACAGCATGTTGGCCTTGGGCGTAGCGCCCCATTTTCTCGGAACCGCCTTGCTGGGGATCCTCTCGCAACGACTCGTGCGCCAGCTCTGTCCGCATTGCCGCATCCCGCTGGATATCCGCCGTGCTCCCCACGTATTCGACCGAGTGCGAACATGGTTGGCCGACGAACCGGTCGAGACGATCCACGCCGCCGGCGGGTGTCCGGAGTGTCGCCACGATGGATATACCCGATGCACGGGCGTGGTCGAGGTGCTCCGTGCGACGCCGGAGATTCGCCAGATGATCTTCCAGAACCGCCCGACAAGCGAGATCCAGCAGTTGGCCGTCCGGCAGGGGATGCTCGATTTGCGCCGCGCGGCCTTGTTGAAGGTGGCTCAAGGCCTGGCCGGCACGGAGGAGTTGGTCGGCGTTGGGAGCTATCTGGCTTAGGCCTGCCGGTCACAGGCGACCGGGCTGCCACGGCATCACATGCCGACAGGGTGATTGTCGCAGTAGAACGGAACTTGTTCCGTTTCCCGGAATCCAGAACCAAACCTATTTCGTTTTACGAAGGCGAAGGATTCTCTCTTCCACGCCCATAATGACGATTATCACAAACGGAACAAGTTCCGTTCTACGAGCCCCGTCGCCGGCGACGGGAACGCGAAGGGCAAATTCAGCGACTCGATGCAAACCGCCCCTGCGTGCGGAGGCAGACGCGCACGAGCATGAGCATCACGGGCACCTCGATCAGCACACCGACGACCGTGGCCAATGCGGCACCGGAGGATAATCCGAAGAGCATCGTGGCCGTCGCGAAGGCGACCTCGAAATGGTTCGAGGCGCCGATCATGGCCGACGGGGCCGCGTCGCGATAGGGGAGCTTCAGCCATCGGGCCAAACCGTACGCCAGGGCGAAAATCAGCACCGTTTGCAGGAACAGCGGGATGGCGATCCAGACAATCGTCAGCGGTTGGGCCAGAATCACGTCGCCCTGGAACGAGAACAGCAGCACGAGCGTGAGGAGCAATGCGCCGATGGCCACCGGCGTGAGCAGGTGGAGGAATTTCTCCTCGAACCACGGCCGACCCTTGGCCGCGATGATCCACCGCCGCGAGAAATATCCGGCCACCAGCGGCAGCGCCACGTAGACCCCGACCGAGAGCAACAGCGCCTCCCACGGCACGGGCAACTGGCTGGCGCCCAGAAGAAAGCGGCCCAGCGGACCGTAAAGAAGGAGCATCGCCAGCGAATTGATGGCCACCATAATCAGCGTATGACCGTCGTTGCCGCGAGCCAGGTATCCCCAGACCAACACCATGGCCGTGCATGGGGCGATTCCCAGCAGAATACACCCGGCCAGGTAACTCCGCCACAGGGGAACCTTCACCCGCATCACCGCTCCGTCGACGGTCTGTCCGGCGGGAACTTCCTCGCGGGCGACCGGATCGTACATAACGACCGTCCCATCGCCCCACGGGTCGCCCACTTCAAGACCCTCGCCCAGTGGCACATTGACGTAGTCGACCGCCTCCGGGCCGATTAGCCCGAGGAACAGAGTGCCCAGGAAGAACCAGGAGATGGCGTACATCGTAAACGGCTTGATCAGCCAGTTGACCGCCAGCGTGAGCCCGACCGGCCGAAGGCTCTTTCCCGCCTTGAGCACTTCGGCGAAATCGAT
>JABMRP010000109.1 GCA_013202535.1 Planctomycetota bacterium | reverse complement strand
GGGCCAATGCCACCGCCCAGGGATCCGCCCGGCTTCCGGCCGCCTCCTTGGCCATGGCCACGATCTTCGGGTCGTCGCTCTCGATCAGGCCGTTGGGCCGGCGATCGGCGTCGGTGGGCGGGTCGTCGGCCGGAGGGGATCCGGTCGGCTGGCGGTCCGGCCGCAGGGCATGGACGGTCAGTTCGGCCGTATGGGCGTCGATCGATTTGACCCGCTGCGACGGTCCGTGGGCAAAAGCGTCGGCCGGATCGCCGCCTTCCAGCGTTACCCGATAACGAATTTGCCGCGTTCCGTGTGGTTGCGGCAGGGCGCGATCCACCTTGACCACCACGCCGGAGCCCAGATCGAGCGCCCCGAGATCGGACTGATCCAGGGCGGCCTCCCGGGTGGCACGAACCGCGATGATGTTGAACATGTGCTCGCGCGTTTTCAACACGTCGCCGCGCCGGTCACACCAGTACGTTACGGGTGGGAGCGTGCCATGGGAGAGGGTCGTGACGACGTCGATCTTCAGCAGTTCGACGGCCTCGCCGGGCGGCCCGACCGGTTCGTAGCCGGCGGCCGTGAGTTGGATCTTGGCCACTTCATTGAAGAAGGGAACCAGTTGTCGCAGGGTGCGCGTTTCCCCCGGCTTCATCGGCCGGGCGGCCAGCGATTGCTCCAATCCGTACAACCCGAGGTATTCGTCCGACCAGGGGATCGAACTCGTCGCGGTCTTTCCGCCGTTGACCGTTTCCAACCGCAACCGGTTGCCCTCGACCCGACCGGTGTTGACCATCGGCGTTTTGCTCAGAAGAGCCTCGGCGCGATATTCCAACAAGTGGCCGTCGAGCGTTTCGGTGGTGGTGAATCGGATTTCCGGCTGGGTAAACTGGTTGAACCGGTTGATGGTAAAGTGGCTGAACGACTCGACTTCCAGCACTTTCTTACCCGACCGATCACGGTGCCGCACCCGGATCTGCTGAAACCCGATCTTCTTACCGCCGGAACGGTTGATGTACCACACCTGGCGCTCTTCCAGCGCGCCCGGGGAGTCGGCCAACAACAGAGGCGCAACCGTGTCGAGGGCGACGTCGTTCGCCTGCACGTCTTCCGACGAGTCCCGCGCATCCGACGGATCGCCGGAACAACCGGTCGCACCGAACCACGCCACGAGGCCCGCGGCCACGAGCAAGCAGAACGGGATATTCGAGCGTCGAGAAATCACTGGAAAGTCCTCCTATCGCGGGTGCGCGTACTTTTTCAACGGGTTACTATCGCCATCTGCGCAGGCCGGGTACTTCAGCAAGCGTCAGCGGTCGGCGCAAACTTTGCCGGCGTGCCGCCGCTGCGCCCTTCCCCATGATACACCATCGGACGGGCCGCTTCGAGCCGGGAGCCGCCTCGACCGGGCGGGGCGTCGTTGGGCAAAGTCGCCCCGACCGAAAGACTCCCGCCCCGGGCGAGCGTTTTTTCCAGACGGTTCTCTCATCGTTCCGCCGCGAGCGGAAACAGGTGCTAGACTACCGGTAGACCGGCGTGGACGGTTTGCCCCGAAACCGTTCGCCCGACACGGAGCACGGAACACAAGTCGGGGAGATGGGAACGGTTGTGCGTGTTTTGCGGGCGAGGGAAACCTCGGGGATTTCATTCTCGGCCCCCTCACTCCCGCACCTTGCAACGAAGCGTAACCTACGGTTTGGTAGACCCGCCAGATACGAGGTGAATCGCCACGGCAGTATCGCCGGACTCGACAGAGAACGATTCTCCCCAAGAAGAACTACACGAGACAATGCCGATGGGCTTCCTGAAACGTTTCTTCCGCAATGTTTTTCGCGAGGGATCGACCGCGGTCGGTACCAGCAGCTTCGAGCAACTCAGCGAAGAGGAACTCGAGGCCCATCTGGGAGTATCTCGCTACGGCGATTTCTCGCTCAGCGATGCCGTCCGCCCATCGTACGACCTGCAGGTCGTGCCCGGCCAGGGATTCCGCCACGACTTCTACTACGACGAAGAGAACAAAACGAAGGTTCCCGTGCTGATGGGAGCCGCCTCGACCGAGAATCTCTTCGAGTTGTTCATGGACATGCTCGATCCGCTGGGAGCCGAGGCCGACGTGGTCCTGGAAACCAGCCACAATCGCCAGTCGCGCGGACATACCGACCTCTATCGCGACCACATCGACATGCCCGTGCTCAAGAGCATCCTCTGGGAATACGAGGATCTGCTGGTCAACGACGGCTGTACGGGCATCGCCGTGTTGAATCCCGGCGTGCCGCACGAAGTGCAGTTCGACGAGCACAAGCTACTGATCGTCTACGGCGATCAACTCGAGGAGTTTGAAGCGGTCTTCGACGAGCGCGGCATCGCCGCCGACGATCAGATGAAGTTCATCACCGAAGCCGAGCACGTCCACTCCTCCAGCGACGGCTACGTGCAACTGTTCGACGAACTCAAGATGCGGCTGGGTATGGACTCGGGCTATCTGTAAGACGGCCCGGACTGTGCTCTCTCTCGCCTCCATACATACCAAAGCCCGTGGGTCGCCGACCCCCGGGCTTTCGCTTTTGCCGTATCATGCCCGCCCTACGTCGGAAATAATCGCTACGAGATGATCTCCCGCTGGCGGTGATAATAGTCCCAGAGGACATACCGGTCGAGATCCTTCCCGGCGGTGAAGAAGACGCGGCCGGCGGTCGATTCGGCCAGGCGATAGGCGAACTGCACGTCCTCGCGCGATTGCGACCAGCCGGGCAGCAGAAAGATGTTGATCGTCACGCCTTCGCGATGGCAGAGATGGCCTTCGCGCATCGTGGCCGCTTCGGTTAGCGGATCGGGTGGGTAGAGCAGGTAGAGAAACTCCTCCTGGAAATGAGCCGTCGGCAACCCGTCGGTGATGAGGATGATCTGCCGGTTGGGCGTGTCCTGAGCGGCCAGAAACTGCCGCCCGATCTGTAGGCCGTGCTGCAGGTTGGTGAAGTGCGGCGGAATGTGCATTTCGCTTACCCGCTCGTCGCTCATGTCGACCTTCAACCGAATCACCGGATCGGAGAGCATCACCGGCTTGGGCAACAGGCCGAGGATCTCGCCCGGCTGCCGCGGTTTGGCGAAGGTGAACACCTCGACGAATTGCAGATAGTCGCCCGGGTACTCGCGGCGGATGAGCCCCTCCAGGGCCAGCCCCATCCGTTTCACGTCGACGTACAGCCCGCCATAGCGCATCGAGCCGCTCATGTCCAACAGCACGGCCGTGGCACACTTGGGTGTGTTGCGCGTGCGGTGGACTTGGATGTCTTCGGTCTGCATCCGCACGGGCAGACCGGGCCCTTGCCGGATCATCGCGTTGGTCAGCGACCCGACGATATCCATCGCCCCCAACGAATCGCCGAACTCGTAGGGTTTGGTCTGTTGCAGCTCGACGGCCCCCTCTCCGGTGACCGGCCCCTGGTGCCGGCCGGTGCGCGAGGCTTGCAGATCGCTGAAGATCCGCTCCAAAAGTCGGCCTTGAAACAACCGATAGGCCTTGGGCGTGAGTTGGAATCCCTGGGCCGTTCGTTCCAAGCCCTGCTGCTCGGCCAATTGGCGTACGTACTCTTCGATCTGCCGGGCCAGTTCGTTGAGCCGCTCGATATCCGCCTGTTCGGTGAATTCGGAAAGGGCGTCCAGGTCGATCACGCCGATCTGGGCCGTTTGGGCCGCTTCCTCGAGTTGCTTCAGAAGCCGGTCGATCGCTTCCAGTTCCTCCTTTACCTCCAACGCCCGGGGGATCGTCAGAAGTGTGCGGCCGGTGAATTCGTACTTGGCGGCCAGTTCGTCGATCTGGTACTTGTCGCCCAGCCGATCAACGAGTTGGACCAACTGCCGGGCGAACGTACCCCGCTCGTCGTCGACACGATACCAGAGGCGCTCGATGTCGTGGAGTTGCTCCTCGGCAACCGCCCGATCAAAGCGTTTCTGCAAACGCCCCGGCGGCTGCATCTGCCGAGCCAGATGACGATAGCGTCCGGCCGCTTCATCCCGCACGCCGTCGGTCTCGTACGTGGCGAGGATTTTCGCCTTCCGCTGGCGCAGCATTTCCAGCAGGGCATCGATACTCGGTCCCAGGCCGGCGATCTGGCTGGGATCCAAACGCACGGCCCGAGCCAACTCCTCGTCGGTCAGTTCTCGCAGGCTGCCGAAGGCCAGCATGTATTCCATGGCCCCGGAGAGCACGTCGGGCGGCGGCTGCCGCGGGCTGGGGAGATTCCGCGGATCATACCGCTGGTAGGTATGAATGATACCGCCGGGGCGCCTTTTACGGTCAGACATCGTACTGTCCGGGTCGAGTCGTTCGGTTCTCGCTTCAGGGAAACGCTTCGTCCAGAGAGAATACATCGCAATTCAGCCGCTCGGCGATTGCCTTTAGAAGGCAGTCTCCCAAATGCCGCGGCTTCCGATTTCGAGGGACGCGCTCGGCATACCGGCAGGCCATTTTCCAGTCGCTCTTGGGAATGTCTCCGTTATCGACGACCACCAACTCATCAAGGTATGCTCTGGCAAGCTCGCGTTCGTGACTGGATCTCGTGCCCGCGAGAAACTCGATGACGACGGGAGTGGCAATCAGGCTCGTTTTGTAGAGCTTTACCAACTCCGCAGCCCAACGACGCGCATCGGCTGGCGTACCGGCCGATAGCGGGCGAGGTGCCCTACGCCGCCAATGCGCAATGAGAACGTTCGTGTCCAGTAGACGTTTGCTCATGCGGTCGTCTCATACCACGGAAAGAGGCGCCAATCGATCGAGAAGTTCCTTCCAGTGCGCCGCAACTCCGCGAATCCTGTCGGCGATGTCCCTCGCCAGTAAACGTCGCACCGCGGAAATCACGATTTGTGCGCGCACCCCCGGCAACCCGTCAGGCGCTTCACGTTGGAAGGGTCTCGATTCGGCATCGAAACCAATGTCGAGTTCTCCCGTAGCGATCTCGCCCAGCCAAGCCGTGAAGTAGTCGCTATTCTCGGAGAAGAATCGCCGGGCGCTTTTCGCATCGTTGGGAACGTTATCTCCCTCGCAGCAGACGTCAACGTACCACAGAAGTGCCGGATCGGCTTCTCCGCTCTCCGGTTTGAAGAACTCGAGCACGGTCGTGCCGTCGATCGAGGCGCCCGTACGCTCTCCTCCGTCCACGCGGACTTGATGATAGAAGATCAACTCGGGCATGATTGTCCTCCTGAGTAGGTGGCAACGCCGGCACCCATGCGCACGGCCGCTCTGTCCACACCTTCCATTATAGCCGAATGGCGATTCTCGCAGCAAGAGCTAAGGTATCTCATACACGATCCTCCCGTGATGCTGCGAGCGGGACACCTGCTCGGAAGCATACAGCCCGGCCAACACAAACTCCACGCACGACGCCCGCACCGCCGGATCGCTCGACGCGTTGACCTCGAACGCCTTCTCCCAGGCCGGCGGCACGCGCTTCAGCCGGTCGGCGTATTGGGTCGAAGGCAGCATGTCGCCCACTTCGATCTTCACGCCCCGGGCGAAGATTTGGGCGATCTCCTCCAGCCCGTGGCGATCGATATACTCGCCGAAGACGTCGCCGATGGCCTCGGCCAAAATGGCGTCGAACACCTGACGCTCGGTCATCTGGTGGCTGCTCATCAGGTCCAGCTCGATCTTGCCCAACGACGAGGCGTAGAGATGTCCCAGGTCGCTGATCCGCGGCACGGCGG
>JABMRP010001113.1 GCA_013202535.1 Planctomycetota bacterium | reverse complement strand
GTGCTGATATTCGACGCGATGAAGGAGCCGCCGACCACATACCAGGGCAGTCGCTTTCCGGCGAGGAAGTATTCGGTTGCTCCGACCCTTTCCTTGCGGCCGGCCCAATAGCCAATTGCCGAGAGCGCCAGGAAAAACGCGAGAAACGCGAAGCAATCCCAGAAATGCAGTGCAAAGGAAGTTTCACCTGGCATCAGAAGCCTTTCCGTTGTTCACGTTTGCATAGGGTGTCAATCATTCACTCGGGAGGTGCAATGATTACGTTCGTTCCGAGTTCTCGTAATTGGTCAACGAACTCCGGGTCGGAGGCCTCGTCGGTGATCAAACCGGTCCATTGGGGAAGTTTGCCGAAGCATCTCAGGGCGGTGATTCCAAGCTTGGTGTGATCGGCAACGGCATAAACGCGTTGGGCCGAGGCGATCATCTTGAGCAATACGGCGGAATTGTCGGGAGGGTCCGTGAAGACGTTTCCCCGGTTGTCAACGGCATCGGCGCCTAGGAAGGCGATTTCGGCGCGGAGCAACTCCAAGTTGGCTTCGGCCAGCGAGCCGGTGAGGTCCGGCGAGGCGGAGCGGACGTAACCGCCGGTCAGCAGGACATCGATCCCCGGCTCGTGCTGAAATTCCGCAGCGGCGGGCAGGGATGTCGTGATGACCGTCAGTCCAGACTTACCTCGTAGCCGTTGGGCGATAGCCAGGGTGGTTGTGCTTCCGTCGAGCATCACGCTTCGGTAGTCACCGAGCAACTCCACCGCCGCCCGAGCGATGGCCATCTTCGCTTCGCGGTTGCGGTTGACACGCTCGAGGAAGGCAAATTCAAAGGTCGCTCGTTCGCCAAGGGTGGCACCGCCGTGCGTCCGGATCAGGCGACCGTCCTGGCAGAGTGCCTGGAGGTCGCGGCGAACGGTCATACCACTGACACCAAGCTCGTGGGCGAGTTGTCCGACGGAGCACTCGCCGTGGCTGGCCACCAGTTTCCGAATCTGGGCTCGACGGGCTTGTTGATTCATCGTCGGAACTCATTCATCCCTGCCTGTGATCATTTTCAACAAGTATGAACATAGTTGAACGCCAAGTCAACTCGCTATTCTCGGCAAAATATCGATTCCACTGATTTGACACGGGGAATTCCCGTTGATACGATGTGTTCAGCCTGAACGCAATGAGATTCGGGTCGGCCCGGCGGATTCGTGAGCGGCACGGCGCTAGCCGCCGGTTGCGTCGGGGTAAACGTTTACTCGACAGGACCGGTGGCTAGCGCCATGCCGCTCACACTTTCAAGAGGCTTCGCATGGCTCTGGATGGAAGAGGGCTTCGGCTTCAGCGTCTGGTCGGGGACGGTCGCGCTGTGATCATTGCCGTCGATCACGGACTGTTTGACGGGCCGATTCCGGCGATGGAGAACCTGCCAAGAACCGTGGAGAAGATCAACCGGCAGGTCGACGCCGTGCTCGTCGCGCCGGGAATGCTCCGGCACTGCCACACGGTTTTTGCTGGCCCCAAACGGCCGCTGGCGGTCGTCCGGCTCAATTGGAACACCGTCTACTGCTTCGGGCTCCATTACAGGGAAGCCAAGAGCGTTTCCATCCTTGATGCCGAAAACGCGCTGCGCGAGGGGATGGATATTGCCTTGGTCTCGCTCACATTGGAAACCGGCAGCGAAGAGCGGGATGCCGAGAACGTCGAGGTCTTTGCCAAGCTAACCAACGATTGCCACCGGTTGGGAATTCCCGTGATCGGCGAGTATTTTCCCACCCAGAGCGACGGGTTGACGCCGGAACAGATGCACGAGAAGGTTCTGTTGGGGAGTAGAATCGTTGCGGAACTTGGCGCCGACGCGATCAAGACGTTCTTCACCCAGGACTTCTCCGCCGTTACGGCCTGTTGCCCCGTTCCCGTCTTCGGGCTCGGAGCTGAAAAGCTGCCAACCCAACGGGAGGCTCTGGAACTGGCCGCACGCGAGGTCGCCGACGGGGCGGGAGGCGTCGTCTTCGGCCGCAACGCAATTCAAGTCCCCAACCCGGTTGACTTTCAAGCGGCGCTGTGTGATGTTGTCAAGCATGATATGGCCGTGAACGATGCGGTGCGGGAGCACAAACTGGAGTAACGGAGGGAAATCTCGATGAATGCTCGACCACAAAAACCGCGGGTTGGCCTCTTGGCCCTTACCTTGGAGCTGTACGAGACCTTGGCGCCGGATCTGCGTCCCGGGCGCGAGGAGTGGCTGCGAGGCGCCGTCCTGCCGGCATTGTCGTCGATCGCGGACATCCGGTTTCATCAGGCCGTCTATCGTCGCGAGGATGTCGATGCGACGGTGCGCGAAATGGAGCATGAGGGCGTCGACATCCTGTTGG
>JABMRP010001112.1 GCA_013202535.1 Planctomycetota bacterium | reverse complement strand
CGTTGGCTCCGGGCCTGCCCGGCGCCCCCAGCACCGTAGCCGGGATCACAGAGGGAACAGCCAGAGCGGTCGCTGTCGTCTTCAGGAAGCAACGTCGGCTTGTCTCCTTGTTCTGCATCCGTATCTCCCTTTCTGAAAGATAGTTGCTGAAGAGAATTCCAACGCCCCCGTTGGGTGACGGAGTCACACGAGGGTCAATTTTTTCGCGCATCCTCGTGTGACTTCGTCACCCAGACAATTCCCCGAACGAAGCGAATGGAATGGCTCGTCTCTCCCCGGGGAACTGTCTGGGCCACCCGTATCGACGTGCTGGATCGCGCCCGTTAATCAGAAAACGGTTCCTGACACCTTTTCCTCCCCACCTTTCCCTCCCCTAGCAGGCGTTTCGCCTCTCGCACGATCGCCTCCGCATCGATCTGGTGGTGCGCCTTGATTTCGGCCGGCGTGCCGGAACGGTCGAAAACGCAGACCCCCAACGCGGCCTCGCGCGGCTGTCCCCTGGAACCGGCCAGCCGACACCCGATCCCCTGCAAGTAGGAGGGATGGCTGTCGGTGACCGTCAACACCGGTACCAGGGCGGCGCGATCCTCGGCGGGAACCAGGGCCTCGAGCTGCGGGTTGTCCGGGTGATCGATCAACAGGTCCGGGCTGGTCACCACCGTCACGTTGGCGAACATGTCATCGGTGATCAACCTTCCGGATGTTTCGATCGCCTCCAACACGGAGACACCGGTGGCGAAGAGATTCACGACGTTTTTCCCGGGTTGATATCCTTCGTGCGAACGGTGGTCGATCAGCCGATATCCGCCGGCGAGGACGTCCGGACGAATCGCCTCTGCGACGGCGGCCGGGGACATGCCTTGGAAACGCCGCTGCGCGACAAGGTGCTCCGTCATGAGATCCTGCGTCACGGGCGTGGCGGCGGTCCGCAGATAGCGAACCCGGCGACCCTCGTCCTCCCCGCAGACCGCACGCCGAAACTCCTCAGCCAGGATCCAGTTCAGCTCCAGCGGGAACGTCGGCTCCCAGGTGACGACGTTCGGCGTAATCCGGCCGATGATCCCGGAGGCGGCCCCGTGATGCAAACCCGATTCACCCGGCGCCGACGCGCCGGCGATCGTACCGACGAACCAAACGGCCGAATCCCAGTAGCCGGCGTACTTGAACATCTCGGCGAAGCGTTCCAGAAAGACGTCGTAGAAGAACGCGATCGGGAAGCGCCGAACGCCCATCAGGTCCTCGCTCTTGCCGAACGCCGCGGCCAACAGCCCCATGAACTGCTCCAGATTCGACAGCCGGATGTGCTGTCCGTCGTGGCGGGGTTGGACGTTCATTTCCGGCATGTCGCCGTACTTGCGGACGACATCCACGGCGGCAGGCGGCCCCCAGACGCCTCGGGCGTTGATCCAGTCCTTCAGACCCGCCGTGTAGGCCACGTCGGCGGCCATGGTAACGATCCGGTCGGTGAGGGCGGCCAACGGGCTGCCGGCTCCCACCGAGGAAAGCCGCCCCAGAAGTCGGCCCAAGTAGCTCTGCGTGCTGATCGGCCGGTCGGCCCGAAAGCCTTCGGGTTGCGGCAATTCGGGCGGGACCAAGCACGCTCCCTCGGAGCCGCTTAGAGCCCCACGACGGTTCCGGCGGGTGTGTTCGCGCTGCTGTTCGAGTGCCGCGGCGTATTGTTTTCGAGCCCGGGCAATTTCACCCAGCAACTGCCCGGCAGGATCGTCCTCGGCGAACCGTTCCCACTCCCGGTCCGGCCGGACAATCTGCGGTCCGAGCCAATCGCGAAACTCGTGCAGTTGCGCCTCGCTGAGCATGCTCCAATGACCGCTGAGGCTGCCCACCAGGGAATCCATGCCCCAGCCCTTGGCCGTGTAGGCGATGATCGCCGCGCACCCGCCTTCCCCTTTGACTTTCTCGATTGCCGAAACGAGCATCGGCAGGTCGTGGCCTCCGAGGTTGCCGAAGGTTTCTTTGAACTGCCGGTCGCTATTTTCGGCGAACAGTCGCTCGATGCCGGTGTCGGGCCGGCCGCCGCGGGCGTCGATTTCTGCCAGGAAGCCGTCGACGCGACGGGTTGCTTCGTGGACGAAGGCCTCGAAGTCCGGGCGGGCCAGCGTCATCACCCGACGGATCACCCCGCCCGGCTGCCGCAGCAGGGCGTGGTAATCTTCGGTCGAGAGGGCATCAATTCGCCGGCGGACTTCCCGCCCCGCCTCCCCTGTCCGAAACACCTCCTGCAGCTTCGACCCATATTTCAAGATGATCACCGGGATGCCAAAGGCGTCGTAAAGCGCGGCGATGCGGTCGACCAGCCGTTCGTCGAGGTTGCCGTCGAGGCTTTGCCGGTTGTAGTCGATGAAATCGATCCAGCCGGTGATCCGGCGGGTGGCCCGTTCCTTGATCGACTCGTGGATCACCCCTTCATCAAATTCGGAGTCGCCAATGATACTGATTTGCAGCCCGCGGGACGAGGTGGCCTCGTGGTCGGCGTTGAACTGGTCCACGAAGGCCAACCCGACGGCCGCTCCGGGCCCCATGCCCAGCGAGCCGGTGGGAATCTGAATGCCCGGGTCGGCATGGGTCGGATAGGCATTGGGTCCCTGGAACGTACGGAAGGCCCGGACTTGCTCCTTCGAGAGGATCCCTTCGAGGTAAAGTAGCCCGTCCCAGCCGGGAACAGCGTGGGGCTTATGCGACTCGCACTGGTGCACGAGCTCCCGCGTCTGGCCCCGCGCGTAGCTCACGAAGTCATATCCCCGCGAAAAATAGATCGCGGCCATGATGTGCAGCGCCGAGGCCGTCGAGGCGATATGGCCCTGCCGCTTTTGATGGATCATCAGCACGCCCAGCCAGAGCGCTTTGCGGGCGATTCGTTCCATCGATTGGCACCGCTGGGGGCTGAAAAAGGCCGCGGCCGGCTCGCCCAGCGGCACGCATTGGGGGAGTTCCAGACACTCGGAACTCAACTCCCGGAGCTGTTTTCGCAATTGCTCGAGCCGTTCGTCGAAGACAAGGTTGACACCCATCACCAGGCTTTTCTCCTTGACAGAGGTTGGCCGGACCACCTTCCCTCGCGACCTTCGGCAGCCGTCTTCCCACATTATACCCGGACCGCTCGCCCTCACAGCATTTGATCTGCTCTCAGAATCCTGCAGGAACGCTGGTGGCCATAAGTGATTCTGAGACTTCTTCCGCACACTTTATTGTTGTGAGCTTTGAGCGAATCCGAAAACCCCTCACCCCCAACTCCTCTCCCCGCGCTTCCGGCGGCCGCGTCGGCGCAACCGCGCCGCCGGCCGTGCACGCCAGAAAGTCGCGCCGGGTGATCGCTGCCGAGTTTTGCATCGTCGCGGGAAACCGTGCGTGGAAACGAATTGGGTTTTGGGGGCAAGGTTGAGATTTGTTGTAAGTCTTTGCGACGCAACGCCCTCGGTCACTCGCCAGTCTCCCGGGAAGAGACGAGACGTAGCCTACCGGCCAAGCTTGGCTGCCGTCAAGGTGCCGGACCTCGGAAGACTTCCCCTTAGTGGCGAAGGGCGCTCTGACCAGAAATACCCCCTCCCGGGTGGCGTCGACGCGCTGGATCGCGCCCGTCAACCAAGAAAAGGCTCCCGGCACCT
>JABMRP010001111.1 GCA_013202535.1 Planctomycetota bacterium | reverse complement strand
GCCGCCAAGGTAGTCTCGCGATTGCCCGGGGGCCGGATCGTTATCGAACAACGGGTCGAAGTAGAAATCCACGCCCGGCACCCCCGCAATCGGCAGCACCTCGATCCACGGATCGGCCAGCGATGGGGCGGCGGCCGGGCCGGCCATGGCAAAGCAGGCCCAAACGGCGGCGCATACGCCCCGCGCCCAAACGTGTCGCAACCGCTTTCGCGTCTTCAGTCGCCACTTCATCGCTGTCTCTCCTTCACACCACCTTTACCTTCACCTTTACGTTATCGCAACGGTCCCAGTTCATCAACCCACCCACGCCGCCCCCGTTTGACAGCCGTCGGTCCCCGCCGTATCATCTGGCCAAGATGGTTACCGATTCCTCGCAGCAGGAAACCCAGAGCAGTTCGCGGGCTTGCGCAACCCGGACCAAACCATGTCCCATTCGTCCCCAATCTTTGAGCGTCAGGCGGTTCATGCCGTCTTGCTGGCCGTGCTGTTGGCCGCCGCGATGGTCGCGAGCCGACTGCCGGGCTTCTATCAGGGCGGTTGGCTGGGGATAACGACCGGCGCGTGGTTCTGGTCGCTGGTGGCCGTAACGGTGATCCATCAGGTGTACGTGTGGTTGTGCTGGCGGTTGCAGCTTCACCGCGCCACGCTGACCCGCCTGTTCGGCCGTGCCGCGTTCGCCCTGTATACGGCCGGTTTCGCCGTGCTGATTCTCTCTCGCCCGATCCTCATCGTCGCCCTGTCGATTGCCAATCGCGACACGGTCGGCCTGCCCGCCGGGGTGATGGTGTCGGCGGGCGTGCTGCTGTTGCTCCCGGCCGCCTACTTGTTCTATTCGGTCGCCCGCTACTTCGGCTTCCGCCGGGCGCTGGGGATCGACCATTTCGATCCGGCTTACCGCACGCTGCCGCTGGTCCGCCGGGGTATCTTCCGCTGGACCGACAACGGCATGTACACCTACGGGTTCCTCCTGCTCTGGGCACCCGCCGTGGGCCTCTCCTCAATCGCCGGCCTCACCGCCGCCACCTTCAGCCACCTCTACATCTGGGTCCACTACTACTGCACCGAACGCCCCGACATGCGCCGGATCTACGGCCCGTAGCGTAACTTGCAGGAATTCAGACGAATCCGCGAAACAAATCACTTGCGACAAATCCACGATTCGTCAATACTTGATGCAGGGCGGTCGGGAGACGCCAGCCCGAATTCAAGTCGGGCATCCGACTTGCCGACGTCTTGACGACCGAGACCCCGTTTCCGCCTCGACGGAGGAGTCCTGTCATGCACGTTTCGCGATCAATGCGCCGCGGATTCACCTGGGTCGAAATGCTCGTCGTCATCCTCGTCATCGGCGTGCTCGTTGGCCTGCTCTTACCGGCGGTGCAGACGGTTCGCGAGGCGGCCCGCCGGGCGGCGTGTACCGACCACCTGAAGCAACTTGGCACCGCGCTTCACAACTACGCCAGCCGGGGCGGGACATTTCCTTCGGCCAGCCAGGTCACGCGGGACGCCAGTGGCCGGATTACGGCCGTTGACGGCTGGAGTTGGGTGATGCAGATGCTGCCCGAGATGGAGAACAAGGCTCTTTACAGTAAGATCGACATTCATACGGATCTGCCGGGCGATACGTCGAACGCGGCCGTGCGGAAGCTGTTGGACACGCAACTCGAATGCCTGATTTGCCCCAGCTACGACGGCCCGCGGTTTGCCAATCCGCGAACACGGTCCGGCGCGATCACCAACTACAAGGCGATGGGAGCCACGCACTGGGAGAGCCTGTCGGTCAACACGGCGGTCCCGGAAACGCCCAAGTATCTGCCCGGCAAATCTGGCTATCACCCCGACGGGGCTCTGTACCCGGGTTCGGTCCACACGTCGGCGGACTTCAAGTCCGACGGTACGAGCCGAACGATCATGGTGACCGAGACCGCCGAGCCGGTTGTCGCCCGATGGCCGGTCGGCGCCGAAGCGACGCTGGTCGGGCTGCCGCCGAACGTGACGATTGAACTCCCCACATCCGTTTCCGTGAGCTATTACGCTCCCACCGGCTTCGACTTGAAGTACGGAAAAGAAAGCGGCTTGAGCCCGGCCTTCAAGACCTACCTCGACGGGGATTACGATGACCCGGCCGAAGATTCTTATCTGCCGGGCAAGAATCAGGGGACTCGCGGGCCCAGCAGCCATCACCCCGGCGTGGTCAACCACCTATTCGTCAACGCCAACGTGCAGACGGTCAGCACCAAGATCGACCCGGCGCTCTACATGTTCCTCATCACCCGCGAGGGCGGGGATCCGACGGGAGAATTCTTCGGCTACTAATCGCCTACTCGCCGTGGACGTCGAGGCTTTCGGCCAGCTTGGCCAGGGCTTCGGTCTCGATCTGGCGGACCCGTTCGCGGGTAAGGCCGAGCGTTTCGCCGATTTCCTTCAGCGTGCGGGGCTCGTTGTCGTTGAGTCCGAACCGCAATCGCAAGACGGTCGCCTCGCGCTGGTCCATCACGTCGAGCTGTCCCAGGACGTGGCGAAGGTTGTCGTTCTCCAGAAGTTCGTCTTCGGGATTTCGCGCCCGATCGTCCATGATCATCTCACCCAGCGACCAACCGGCCTCGGCCTGATCGGTCTGCGGCGTGAGGTTGTAGATGCGGATGGCTTTCTTGATGATCGGCAGCTTTTTCTTCGGCAGGCCCAACACCCGGGCGATTTCCTCGGGCGTGGGGGTTCGCCCTAGTTCTTCGCTGAGCCGGGTGCTGGCCCGCCGCCACTTGGAGAGCAATTCGACCATGTAGGCGGGGATACGGATCGTCTTGGCCGTGTTGATCAGCGCGCGTTTGATCGACTGTTTGATCCAATAGCTGGCATAGGTCGAGAATCGGGTTCCCATGGCCGGATCGAATCCTTCGACGGCCCGGAGCAGTCCGAGATTGCCCTCTTCGATGAGATCCTGCAACCCGAGCCCTTTGCCCGTGTAGCCTCGGGCGATATTGACGACCAGGCGCAGATTTGCCCGAACCATGCGATCGCGAGCCTGGCTGTCGCCGTTGCCGATGGCGACCGCCAGATCCTGCTCGTCGGTGGCCGAGAGCAAGCTGGTTTCGTTGATCTCCCGCAGGTAGGTCTCCAGCGGAGACTGCACGGATGCGGAAGGCTTGCGTCGTGTTTGGTTCATGCGTATGTGTGCGGTCAGGGGTGGAGATGGCAAACTTTCCCGTGATGAGACTATCGGCGTCCGCGGCACGCGTTCTGCAAAGAAGCGGAAAACCGACAAGATGGGGCGAATTTAAGTGCCCTTCCGACAGTGCCGAAAAAAAGACCCCGCCGATGTAAAAACGGCGGGGTCTGGGGAGATTCTCTCACGTCGGGACGCCGGGGATACGGCTAACCAGCGGCCGGGGCGTCCGGCTGCACCGGTTGTTCCGTTTCGACCGCTTCGACAGCCTCTGCTTCCGGCGTTTCCGCTTCAACGACTTCTTCTTCCGGCGTTTCCGCTTCGACTACTTCTTCTTCCGGCGTTTCCGCTTCGACTACCTCTGCTTCCGGCGTCTCCGCTTCGACGGCCTCCGCTTCCGGCGTCTCCGCTTCGACGGCCTCCGCTTCGACGGCCTCCGCTTCCGGCGTCTCCGCTTCGGCAGGCGCCGTTTCGGCGACGGAAGGTTCCGGTTCGATCACTTGCGGGGCCTGGATCAACGGGCCGGAGCTATCGCCTACCCCGCCTTTGAGTTCGCGGGACGGCATGCTAACGGTCGAAGGTACACCAGACGTTTCCGCGGCAGCCGCCTCGGCTTGCGCTTCCTCGGCCCATTCCACGCGTTTGCGCGAGAGGCCGATTTTGCGCTCGTCGGAGTCGACGCGGAGGATCTTCACCTCGATTTCCTCGCCGACCTGGACCACTTCCTCGGGATTCTCGACTTTGTGGTCGGCAAGTTCCGAGATGTGCAACAAGCCTTCGAGTCCGTTCTCCAGACCGACAAACACGCCGAAGTTCGTCAGCTTGGTCACCGTACCGTTGACAATCTGCCCGGGTTGATACTTGTTGGGGATATCGTTGACCCAAGGATCTTCGTTGAGTTGCTTGAGTCCCAGGGCGATTCGCCGCCGGCCCTGATCGACCGACAGCACCTTGCATTCGACCCGAGCCGCTTTCTCGACCATCTCGCTGGGATGGCTGATCTTGCGGGTCCAGGACATGTCGCTGACGTGCAACAGGCCGTCGATCCCTTCCTCGATCTCGATGAACGCGCCGTAGTTGGTCAGGTTGCGAACCGTTCCGTTGACCATGCTACCCGGCGGATAGTGTTCGGCGACGCGATCCCAGGGATTCTCCAGGGCCTGCTTCATACCGAGCGAAATCTCTTGCTTCTCTTTGTTGATGCCCAAAACGACGACGTCGATTTCGTCGTCGATCTGCACCAGTTCGCTGTGATGGCTGATGCGCTTGGTCCAGGACATCTCGCTGATGTGGACCAGCCCTTCGATTCCCT
>JABMRP010001110.1 GCA_013202535.1 Planctomycetota bacterium | reverse complement strand
GTACATGCGGATGAACGTCTCGTCGTCGACCGGATACGGCGTTTGAAAATCAGGCGGCGCTTGGTGGATGCGGGGGAGGCTGAAGGCCAGCGTGCGGTCGGGAAAACGCTGCCGGAGATAGTCGCCGTGGTGGGTCAAGGCGAGCAGATCCGCGCGCGGATCGGCCAATCCCAGCAGAATACCCAGCCCCAGGCGTTGCACTGCCGCCTCGGCCGCCCGATCGAGCCCTTCCAGCCGCCAATCGAACAACGCCTTGCTTCCCCGCGGATGATACAGCGCGTAGAGTTCCTCGTGGTACGTTTCCTGATACAACGTGACGCCCCGAACTCCCGCCTCGGCCAACGTCGCATACGAGGCCGTGTCTTGCGGCGCGATCTCGATCGCCGGCTGAATTCCCCGGTCGACCATGTATCGGGCGATTCGGGCGAAGTAGCCGGTGGTCGTCAGGTGGGGGAAATCGCCGGCCACCAGCAGCACGTGACGCAATCCCCGGCCGTGCAGCACGTCGATCTGCCGCTGGGCTTCCTCGAAGTCGAGGTGCTTGCGCTCGGTGGCCTGAGGATATCGAAACCCGCAATAAACGCAGTGGTTGGTGCAATGGTTCGAGAGATACAACGGCGCGTACAGCAACATCCGCCGTTGCCGGGCATCGGAGTCGTCTGATGGTGCCAGCGTGAAATGCTCCTCGGTCGCGTCAGCGGCCTCGCGGCACACCCGATCGAGCGGCACTTCCCGCTCAAGACAGTAGTCTACCGCGGCCAGACAGTCGATCGGCGTCGTGCCGGCGATGACTTGCCACGTATGCCGGGGCTCGCGTCGTGGTCTTCCGGCCAGCGCGTTGGCGGCCAGATCCAGTGCCTCGACCAACTCGCGATCCTGCCGCGAGAAGTCTCTCGGTCGTCTTTTCAGGTGCTGATACCGCCAGCGTTCGAGTTGGGTGGCCAACTCGACCCGGCGCTGAACACCCTTCTCAGTGTGGGTGCCACCCACCCCGCTGGCGAGCATCTGCTGGGCCTGCTCCAGGAGCCTGAGGTGATGCGACGCATGGTGGTCGGTCGCCCGAATCCAGTCGGCAAAGGTTTCCAATGTTTGTATCATGCATACCATCATATCGGGACGACCCCGGGGCCGGGAAGGCGTCGGCGAGAGAAGTTCCCCGCGGCGGACCAAGGGAAGGCCGTTTCTTCGAGGATCCGAGCAACGATCCCCAAGCAGCGGCCCAAGAAACGATGAGTGCCCGGAAAGGGCGTTTCCGGGCACTCGCATCCTTGCCGACGCAACGAGGGTGGCTCAACGTTTCAGCAGCGCTTTCAGTTCGCTCTTGTCGGCCAGACCGACATGTTGGGCTCTGATTTCGCCACCGGCGAACACGGCCAGACTGGGGATCGAACCGACCTTATATCGGGCGGCCAACTCCGGGTTGCGATCGACGTCGACCTTGACGATCCGGGCGTCGGATGTTTCCCGGGCGAGTTCCTCCAGAGTCGGCGCGAGCATCCGGCAAGGCCCGCACCAATCGGCGTAAAAATCGACCAGCACGGGCACGTCGGACTCCAGCACCTTACGCTGGAAATCGGCCGTATCGGCATGTTCTACTTTCCGCGGTATATGGGTTTTGGTATCGGTGGTCTTGGTATCGGTGGTTTTGGTATCGGCGGTACTCATGGCTTGTCCTTCCGTTGGGTTTTCATGGATAACGAGTTCTTGATAACCGGCCGGTACGATTTCCTTGCCGACCGTGTCAGGGGTCGAAGACCGAGGGTCGGTGTCGCGCCGAGCCGTGTAGGGTTTGTCGGCGGGCCGACTCACGTGGTCATCGGCTTCGGTGATGAACGAACAACCGGCTGTCAACATACCGAGGGCAGCGACCCCGCCCAGCCAAACGCCGGCCGACAAGGCAGCCGGCCGTTTGCGTCGAAATGAAGAATTCATGGCGTTCCTCTCCCTGTTTTCGCGTCGAATCGCTCGTGCGACGCTTGTTGTTTTCGTTCCTATACACACGGATGCACGGACGGGGCCAATGGTTACAAATCGAGCCGAACCACTGCCAACGGCTCAAAAGATGGGGGAGCGGGTGTGAGCCGCCGCGCGGGAATCGGCGATTAAACGCAAGGGATGC
>JABMRP010001109.1 GCA_013202535.1 Planctomycetota bacterium | reverse complement strand
GGATGGATGCGGTCACTACGAACCTGCCGATACGGGGCCTCCAGCGACGGGTGGCATGGCGTCGTTTGCGTCGCCTTGCTTCCGCCCCACATGCCCACGCTTCGCGAGGGCATGCCACCCAACGCCGTCCACTAGGCGGCGTGGTTTTGGGTTGTTAGTTGTTGTGCGTGTTGGACTTCTTGGGTTGTGGCCGGGCGTATTTTTGGGGGTCCCGGGGGGCGTTCGCGTTTCTTGTGCGGCCAGTTTCGCGCTTTCTTGGGCCGGAGGCGGACGTAGGAGTCCTTAACGGCGTTGGCCAGTTGGCGGGCCAAGGGGACATGGGGGCGGGGCGATGACAGCACGCTTCGCAACGCACGCCGCAGGCAGTCGCGGCTCTTGGCCACCGACCAGGCCAACGGGTCGTCTCCGGCGTCGACGATCCGGGCGATCGTCATCAGTCCCATCAGCCAGAGGCCGATCATCGTCCAGATGAGTTCTTCTCGACAAGTCGTGGGCGTGCGGCTGTGCATCTTATGGTGCCCGATCGTCCGCTTGTACGACCGGTAGAACACCTCCACGCCCCAACGCATCGCGTACAATCGACCGGCTTGTTCGTCACTGAGGGCTTCGTGGTCGAGAACGTCGGTGATGAGGAACACCCTCTTGTCGCCTTCTCCGAGCACGATCAAACGCAACCGCAACGGCGGCTGGCCCTCCTTTTGCTGCCGGCCGGGCCAGAGATAGACCGTTTCGCCCTGGATTTCGTAGGCGCAGCCCAACTCGGCCAATAAATGCGTGTTGCTGCCCACCCGCAGCAGGAAATGCCGCCCGCAGTCGATCAAGCTTTTGCACAACTCGTAGCTGGCGAAGCCGGCATCGGTGACCAGCAAGGCCTCCTCGGGCAACTGCTCCATCAGGTCGTCCAACTGGCGACGCTCCGATTCGGTTCCCGGCCCGACGCGGAAGGCCCAAGGAAGCCCGGTGCCCATGTGATACAGCGTCGTCAACATCAACTGCGGTGCCGTGCGGTCCTTGCCGGCGCAGCCCAGCCCTTCTTCGTTGCCCTCGGTCCGTGGGCATTCCACCCGGGTGCCGTCGGCGGCAAAAGCCAACCATCCCTCGCGCCGCCAGTGCTTGGATGCCATGGTCTGCAACTGCATTTGAAGACGTGCCGTGATCGCCGGAAGAACTCGCGGCGACCACGCCCGAAGCGATTCGCTAAAACCGCTGTACGAGGTCCCCAGCCGCCAGCGGGGGAACAACTTGCCGAGGCAGTCGCAGACATTCTTGAAGCGTTCAGTCAACTTCGCGGTCCCCTCCCAGCTCATCAACAATCCCGCATACACCACCCGCTGCGGGGTCCACTTCCGCCCGCCGCCGAACGACCACCGCGAAAAAACTGGGGTGGAAGCAACACTCGCATGGCATCAACCAACTCTTCGCGATACGATATACCCATCGTTGGGGCCTCCTTGCCATAAGGGGAAAAAAGAGAAACACCAATGTGGCAGGAGGCCCTAACTTCTCCAATAGCAATCACTTCCCACGCCAAAAACAGCCAAACACTGGACGGCGTTGCATGCCACCCCCGCTCCGCTCATTCCTCACCTCTTGCCCCTCACCCCTCACCACTCACCCCTCGCCCCTCACCGCTACGCTCTCGCCTCCGACCAGACGCAGGCCGCTCTTGGCCCACTGCTTCACGCTTGTGCCGACGCGCCAGACGCCGTGTCGCAGTTGGGCAGCAGTTCGTGTGGGGACGACTCGAATCTCCAGGCTGGCCCGCGGCTCGGCACGCCAGTGGGCCTTGTAAGGCTCGTCCCCGCGCAAAAAATCGACTGCCCGGTACCCCTGTTCAATCGACCGCCTGAGCATGGCGACGTGGCCTAACCGGCCAGGCGAGTGCTCGAGGGCATCGGGATTCACGCCAGCCTGGTAGGCGTAGACCACGCCATCGCCGGTCAACTGGTACTCGGCGGCCACGGGCTCGCCGTCCAGCTCGAGCCAATCGAGACGGAGCTGTCCGCCGCGCAAGAGATCGGGCATCACGTTGCGGTGGAAGGCGGTAAACCGGCTCGACGCGAAACAGCCGGGCTCTCCCTGGGAAAGCCGCCGACGCTGGTGCAAGTCGATGAGCACCTCCTGTGCCCGGGGGAGGTCTTCGAGGCGCTCGACGCCGTGTACGCGAACCCGCCCCGTCGCCAGCATCCCCCGCGTGGTTCGGCGGATCTGTTTGCGGTGGTCTTTGGAGAGCCTGCCCAGATACTCCTCCCAACTCGTGGGAAGCTCGATCCGCCAGCAGTTCGGACCGGCACGCCGATGGACCGTGTTTCCGCGGGCTTTGAGCTGGTCGGCCAAGTGGCCGACGACGGTGTCTTCCGCGTCGACCCCGGTCAGCTCCAGCAGGTCCCAACGGTCGGAATCCCGGCTTTGAGGCCGGTCGTCCTCGCCGGTCCGTGCGCCGCTAAGCCAGTCGGCCAGCGCCCGAGACACCAGGTCTTCCTTTCCCGGCTCGGAGAGCACGCTCAGGTAATCGGAACAGACTTCGCCCGTGCCGAGGAACCGCAGCACGCGCCCTTCGGCCAGCGAGTCTTCCACGTACCACGGGGCGAGGCCCAATAGTGCGTCGGTCTGGTCGAGCACGCCCAGGGTAAAGAGCGCGGTCTTGCGATCCGTTCGGCGTGGATCGTCGCCGTAATGGCGCCACCAATGCGACGCCCAGGCCCAGCTCCGAAACGGAACGTCCCGCGTCATCCGATCCCACTCGCCCGCCCGGGAGGCAAGCGGATCGAGCGAGTGAAAGCGTACGACTCGTGTTCCGGGCAGGGTGGTTGTCGGCTCGAAGCTCACGGCAATGTCACCGCAATGGGGAGGGGATGCTCAATAGACTCGTCTCCTCAACTCTCCGTCAGGCTGGAGTGGATGCAAATCCTTTTTGCCCGAGAAGGTTGGAAGAATGCTTGGCCTCCCCCCTCGACCGGCGAGGCCGCGTTGCCGCCCCGCCACGGGCGTTGACGCGACGCAACGAGGCAGCGGGAGAGCGTCGACAAGCCGGCGGGGCGAATTCGCACAAATAGAAAGCCGGAAGTCGTTGCTTCCCAAGACGTTGCGAAAGTCGCCTGAGCCGTTTCCCGAGCGTCCGGGCCCTTGGCACCCCGTTTGCAAACTCGAAGGAAACAACCGCCCCTCGCTCGGACGCTCGAAGGCACACAGTCGATCCAACCCGTCCGACACCCGAATCGAGAGCCAAGACCTATGAACCGTCAGTCGCAGCCGATCCTCACGCCGGGACAATTCGCGAGCCTTCTTGCCCGTTATCCGCGACGTTGGCTGGCGCCAGCGCTGGCCGTGGGCCTGTTGGCCGGAGTGTACGCCCTGGTGCGTCCCGCGACGTGGGAGGGCTCCCAGGCGTTGATCGTTCGCAACGAGGCGTCCAACAGCCAGCAGAATCTCGGCAAGTT
>JABMRP010001108.1 GCA_013202535.1 Planctomycetota bacterium | reverse complement strand
CTTACCGTTCGGCGCAACGGCCGAGTGGCCCTGGGCGGCGACGGTCAGGTGACCATGGGCAGCTCGATTATGAAGGCCGACGCCCAGAAGATCCGCCGCTTGATGGACGACCGGGTGATGGTCGGCTTTGCCGGTTCCACGGCCGACGCCTTTGCCCTGATGGAGCGTTTCGAGGCCAAGCTGAAGGATTACCCGCGTAATGTGCCCCGCGCCGCTACCGAACTGGCCAAGGAGTGGCGGACCGACCGTGCGTTGCGTCGGCTGGAGGCCCTAATGGCCGTGGTCGATGCGGAAAACACGTTGCTCCTCTCGGGCACCGGCGACGTGATTCAGCCGACCGACGGCATCTTGGGTATTGGCTCCGGTGGCAACTACGCGGTAGCCGCCGCCCGGGCGCTGGTCGCCCACACCGACATGGAAGCCGCGGCCGTGGTAAAACAATCGCTGGAAATCGCCGCGGAGATCGACGTCTATACGAACACCAACATCGTGGTGGAGGAGCTGGAGTGCGAGAACTGACCCCGCGGGAAATCGTCGTCGAGTTGGACCGCCACATCGTCGCCCAGGCCGACGCCAAACGGGCCGTGGCCATCGCCATCCGCAATCGCTGGCGCCGGCAGCAATTGCCCGAGGAATTGCGCCAGGAAGTCGCGCCGAAGAATATCCTCATGATCGGACCCACCGGCGTGGGCAAGACGGAGATCGCCCGCCGGCTGGCCAAACTGACCGGCGCGCCGTTTATCAAGGTCGAGGCGACCAAGTACACCGAGGTCGGCTACTACGGGCGCGACGTCGAGAGCATGGTTCGCGATCTGGTCGAAAACGCCATCGGGCTGGTTCACGAGAGCGAGCGGAAGAAGGTCGAGGAGGAAGCCCACCGGCGGGTCGAGGACCAGTTGCTCGACCTGCTGGCTCCCGCTCCGCCCAGTCTCGATGCGTCGCCGGACAGCCCTGATTCGCCGGAGCGCTATGAACGAACCCGCGAGAAGATGCGGGCGATGCTGGTCTCCGGCGAACTGGATCAGCGGATGGTCGAACTCAGCCTGGAGCAGAAGGCCACGCCGATGATGTTTACCGGCATGGGCATGGAGCAGATGGACGTCGACTTGCAGGGGATGTTCGAGAAGATTCTGCCCAAGAACACCAGCCGGCGAGAGATGCCCGTGGCCGACGCCCGCAAGGTGCTCTTCGAGGAGGCGTGCAACGCGCTGGTCAATCAGGACAAGGTCAACGCCGCGGCCATCGAACGGGCCGAGAACGTGGGCATTATCTTTATCGACGAGCTGGACAAGGTCGTGGCCGGCAACCAATCGCACGGGGCCGACGTCTCGCGGCAGGGTGTCCAGCGCGATCTGCTGCCGATCGTCGAAGGCACGACCGTGCAGACGCGGTACGGCTACGTGAAGACCGACCATGTCCTGTTCATCGCCGCCGGAGCCTTCCACCGCGCCAAACCGAGCGATCTGATGCCCGAGTTGCAGGGGCGGTTCCCCATCCGCGTCGAACTCGACGACCTCGGCAAGGACGAGTTCGTCCGCATCCTCACCGAACCTAAGAACGCCCTGACGAAGCAATACATGGGCCTGATGGAGACCGAGGGCGTGAGCCTGGTCTTTGAAGCCGATGCGATCGAAGCTATGGCCGATTACGCCTTCCAGGTCAACCAAACGGCCCAGAACATCGGGGCCCGGCGGCTCTACACGATCATGGAACGGCTCCTGGAAGAGGTCAGTTTCGAGGCCCCCGAAATGAAGATGGGCAAGGTCGTCGTCAACGCGGCCTATGTGACCCAGCGCCTGGACGAGATCGCCCAGGACGAGGATCTGAATAAGTTCATTCTATGAGGGGAGTCCGAAATTGGGGACTGGCTCCGTCGAGAGCCTCGTTTGGCATTGCTCGGGGTACTTGCCGACGGTGCCT
The DNA here is from genome assembly GCA_013202535.1 of Planctomycetota bacterium. Lineage (GTDB taxonomy): Bacteria > Planctomycetota > Planctomycetia > Pirellulales > Thermoguttaceae > JABMRP01. The sequence goes on along the minus strand of JABMRP010001108.1, from coordinate 86 downwards.
GTCCCCATTTTCGGACGGACCATTGGGGGCGCCGTGAAAAAGGGGGACAGGCACCTCTCGGCCACCATTTTCCCGAGGATCTGATG
>JABMRP010001107.1 GCA_013202535.1 Planctomycetota bacterium | reverse complement strand
CGCCTGACCGAAATGGCCGAGCAGTTCGACGCCGTGCTGGTGGCCGCCGGTGCGATCCGCGGCATTAAGCTGACGATCGACGGGTTGGACGAGGGCGCGGAAGTGGTCAGCGGTTACGATTTCATGAAGCGTTACAACACGGGCGATCCGATTCCGGTCGCCGGCGACGTCGTGGTCATTGGCGGCGGGTTCACGGCCGTCGACTGCGCTCGCACCGCACGCCGTCTGCTGGGTCAACAGCATCGGGTCACCGCGATCATGTACCGCCGCGGCGAGGAGCACATGTCGGCCAGTCCCGAGGAAATCTGGCAACTGCGGCTCGAGGGCATCGAGGTCGGCACGCTGGTAAACCCGGGGCGAGTGCGTTGCGAGAACGGTCAGGTCAAGGCGGTGATCTTCGACCGCAACGTGCTGGGCGACGAGCCGGAAGACGGCGGCAAACCACCCATCCACCGCGTGCCGGGCAGCGATTATGAAGTGCCCTGCGACACGCTGATCAGCGCCGTCGGCCAGACGCGAACGTTGGAGATCCTGCCCCGTGGCGTCGAGCTTGCCGAGAAGAACCGAACCAGCAGCGAGAAGATCTTCACCAGTGGCGATTTTCATACCGGGCCGCTGGACGTGATCCACGCCGTAGCCGACGGCAAAGAAGCGGCCGGGATCATCGACGAGTTTCTGATGGGCTCCAAACGCCTGGGTAAGTGGGTCGAAATTGAAGAGGCCGGCGACACCGGGCGGCTGCGCGATCACGACCTCTACACACCCGCCCACATGCGCACGCTACCGGTGGAAATGCGCACCGGCGGCGAAGAAGTCGACCTCGGTTTCGACGACGAGGAAACGGAGGGCAACGCGCGCCGCTGTTATCTCTGCAACTTCAAGTTCGAGATCGACCAGGACAAATGCATTCATTGCGACTGGTGCATTAAGGCCTCACCCCGGGCCTGTATCCATCCGCTGACCCGGCTGTTTACCGATTCCGACGGCTCGCCCAGCGGGCACGTCAAATCGGCCAGCGCCCCGGATGCCACCTACATCTGGATCGAAAGCGATCAGTGCATCCGCTGCGGCAATTGCACCCGCGCCTGCCCGACCTACGCCATCCCTGTTCGCAAGGCGAATATCGTTTGCGGTCCGGTGCGGTAGCAAAACAGCAGAATAATCGCGAAAGCTCTCCCCATCACACGCTCCCGGCAACACTACTTGTCCTTTCTCTGTTCCCTCCGTTTCTCCCTGTTCCAAAGCCTATTTTGAACAGGAGGAAACAGAGGGAGCAGAGAAGGTTATTTGGGGGATATTTCGGTAACATGGCCGAGGGCACTGGGGGTGAGAAAGTGTTTGTCGTGACAAGGCAGCCGTTCACTCGGTAGAGTGTTCCGCTACTCGGGCGAGGGCGGAAAGCGTGGTTCAATGTAGGAGGAGTCTGCCACCTCTTGCGAAACAGGAAAGCCTCTGTTGTCCCAATAGGCATTTCTTCTTGTGGAATTAGAACAAAAGGAAACAGGAAATCAATCCCCATCACATCCGTCCGGCAACACAACTTCTTCTTTCTCTGTTCCCTCCGTTTCCTCCTGTTCCAAAGCTTTTGTGAACAGGAGAAAACAGAGGGAGCAGAGAAGGTTATTTGGGGAGATCTGCCGGAAACATGGTTCGCATGCTGATTGCCTCGTGGTCGGCCGATATGCGCCGCATCACGCCTGGGTAAACGTTTGCCCCGGTTTGAGCAGCTTGAAATTCAACTGGCCCTCTTCTTGGAGCACCAGGGAGAAGAAGTCGCAGGTCATGCAAGAGACGAGCTTCGTGGCTTGGGAGCCGTCGACTTCGCTGCCACAGAACGTACCGGAGATCGCCCAACAGACGCGGCCTCCGTTGGTGCCGTTGTTGATGCCGTCGGCCGCTTCGTCCATGGTGGCCGGGCAGGGCCCATTGATCGCCACATTGGGACCGCCGGGCTCGCGGCCGCAACGGAGAATCTCCCAGCAGTTGACCCGGTTGGTCGACACCAGTGCCTGGGCGCGGGCAAGAACGGCCTCGCCTCGGCGGGGTTTTTGGTCCACGTAGACCCATTTCTGGTAGGTACGAAAGGGTATGCCGAGAGATTCGGCCATCCGGTTCTGGGAGAACCCGAGCTTCTGGCGAATACCTTCCAACTCGCGGACCACGGGGTCCGGGTGGTCGGTTTTGAACTTACGTTTCCCGGCCATCGTTGCCTGGCTGTCCCCCGATGGGGTTATGGTGTAATCCTAAACAGAACAGTTGCGATCTGGACAACGGAACAATATGTTCGGGCGTGTATTGTAACCCGTTTTGCGGAGAAATCGAGAGAACAATCGAGAAAATTCAGACGATTCTTGTGATTTTTCGCGGTTTACGCTTGCGAAGCAGAGTGGAATCCGATACATATTAGGGATCGATTTCCTGTAAATCACAATGAAAACGGCGTATTTGGCAACCCCATTTTGGGTGGCCATCCTTCTTTGTGGCTATCCCGGCGCGGCAATCCCGTCGCGGTAGCCTCTTGCGTTGCGTCGGACCTCCTCTCTCCTGAAGAGACACCACCATGCCGGAAGCTCTTTCGCAGCAGAAACCGATCGAAAAGCGGATCGATGGCAGCACCGTGCGGCTGGTTTGCGCCGATGTGACGGAGGCCGACGTCGACGCCTTCGTCTTCTACGCCCAGCCGGACCTGAAGCTGGGCTCCGGATTCGGAACCGCCATCTCGGTACGCGGCGGCCCCAGTGTGCAGAAGGAATTGGACGAACTCGGCCCGATCCAAACCGGGGAGGTCGTGGTCAGCGGGGCCGGGAACCTCAAGGCCAAGTTCATCATTCACGCCCTGGGACCGCGATTCAACGAAGAAGACACCGAGGGCAAACTGCGGACCACCGTCATCAACTCGCTCAAGGCAGCCGAGGAGAAAGGCGTCACGCGCATCGCCCTGCCGCCCATGGGAGCCGGCTTCTACACGGTCCCGCTCGACTTGTGCGCCCGGGTGATGATCGAGGCGATCCAGGACTATCTCCAAGGCGAGACGAAGATCGAAGAGGTCCTGATCTGTGCCGGCGATCGGCGAGAGTTCAAGCCGTTTGCCGCGCGGCTGGCATGACTGAACTGAACAAGAAACAACAGCGAGGATATCCGCATGCAACCGAGTAAGTTCCTCTACTTCTGTGAACACGGGCTACAAGAGATCGCCCTGGGAATCATGGCCCTGGTTTATACCACGCGGATCATCTGGTTCCTCGGGTTCAAGGCCGGCGGCGAGCGGCAGGCGCCGACCGGATCCGGTGATGCCGATACGCGCAAGGGTATCCTCTATTCCTGGGCCAACATCGTCATGCCCTGGGCGATGGAGAGCACGCGCCGAAAACCCTTCTTTTATGCCCAATTTGTGATCTTCCACCTGGGCGTGACGGCCGCTATCGGGTTGTCGTTTCTTATCCCGTACGGTCACTACCTCTCGGACTCACGAGAGGAATTGCAGGAGGGATTGCTCGGCGGCACGGCCATGGTATGGTTCCTGCAGGCGATCATCGGCGCGGCGTTTGTGGTTGCGGTGGTTCGAATTGTCCGCCGCGTGAGCGACCCCTACATCCGCGCGATCAGTTCGCCGGACGACTACTTCTCGCTGGTGCTGTTGACCGTCTGGTTCCTTTCGGCCGTATTGGCGGCGCCCAATCAGTTTGCCGAGGGTGAGGGGTATTTGTTGGCCTTCTTCATCCTCACGGCGTTCTTTCTAATTTATGTGCCGTTCAGCAAGATTTCCCATTACCTCTATTATCCGTTCACTCGCTACTACCTCGGCAAGAGCTTGGGCTACCGCGGAGTATTCCCGATACTGCGCCGCTAGTTTTGCTTGGAAACGCGTGGCGTCGACTGGTTGGCAATTTTGGCCGGCGATGGAGAGAAAAGGTTCCGATGAGCGAAAAGAAAGCCAGATCCCACAAGGCAGAGAAAGTCATCGAGCGGTTGGGCCAAAAGCTGAGCCGGCAGATCGCCGGTTCGATGGTCGCCTGTGTGCATTGCGGCATGTGTACCGAATCGTGCCACTACGTGTTGGCCAATCCGGGCGATCCGACCTACGCGCCGGCATACAAGGCCGACAAGATCCGAAAGCTCTTCAAACGCCATTACGACTGGACCGGCCGGTTCTTCCCCTGGTGGGTCAAGGCCGGTAGCGTCTACACGGACGCGGATCTTGAGGAACTCAAGGACACGGTTTTCGGTAAATGCACCAACTGCCGGCGATGCTCGTTGAATTGCCCGATGGGCGTCGATTTGGCCTCCTTCAACCGCATGGCGCGAGGCTTGTTGGTCTCCGTCGGCGTCATGCCCGAGGGCGTGGCCGTGGTGAGCAAGGACCAATGGGAAATCGGCAACCAGATGGGCGTGCTCAAGGAAGACTATCTCGAAACGCTGGAGTGGATGGCCGAGGAGTTGCAGGACGAGTTGGACGACCCCCAGGCCGATATCCCCGTCGATAAGACCGATTGCGAGGTCGTCTATTCGATCAATCCGCGCGAGGTGAAGTACGACCCGCGCAGTATTTCCGACGCGGCCAAGATCTTCCACTTCGCCGGCGAAAACTGGACCATGCCCAGCGAAGGTTGGGATATGACCAATTTTGGGCTGTTCTCCGGCGACGACGATCTGGGCGGTGCGGTGGCGCGGCGGTTGTACGAAAAGGTCTCCGAGCTTCGCGGCAAGAAGCTGGTCATTTCCGAGTGTGGCCACGGCTACCGCTCGACCCGTTGCGAAGGCCCCAACTGGGCCAAACAGGACGTACCGTTCGAGATGGAAAGCTCGGTGCTGACCATGCTGCGATACGTCAAGGAAGGGCGAATCAAGGTCGACAAGACGCGGAACACCACGTCGGTCACCTTCCACGATTCGTGTAACAACGCGCGAAGCTGCGGCCTGACCGAGGAACCCCGCGAACTGCTGAATCTGGTATGCACCGACTTCCGCGAAATGACACCCAACCGGGCGGAAAACTACTGCTGCACGGGCGGCGGCGGCGCGATGAGTATGTCGGAATACACGCCGCGACGGCTGAAATCCGGCAAGGTCAAGGCCGATCAACTCAAGGCCACCGGCGCCAAGGTCGTGGTCACCTCCTGCCACAACTGCGTCGACGGTCTGGCCGACGTCATTCGCCACTACAAGCTGGACATGGAAGTCACGCAGTTGGTCAATCTCGTGGCCAACGCCTTGGTGATTCCGGAGAAAGCGGCACCGTCGGCAGAGGAAAAAGTCGCCCAGGAGAAGGTTGCAGCCCTTGAGTCCGCCAAGCCCGTGGCCCTGCCGCTGGCTGACCTGAAATTTGTCGTGGCCGACGACGAGCCCGATCAACTTGCGTTCCTGTCGACCGTCTTCGAGGACTACGGCGCCACGGTGGTCACAGCCACCAACGGGGATGAGACGCTCGAAACGGTCCGCCGCGAGAAGCCCGACCTCTTGACGCTCGACCTGGAGATGCCCGGCCTCAACGTGGGAGATGTCTTCGAGACGCTCCGCAAGGATCCCGAATTGGAGGATCTTAAAGTCTGTATCATTACCGGCAGGCCCGAGTTACGCAAACTCATCTACGACCGTTCTGTCAGGGTGCCCGAAGGATACCTGGACAAGCCCGTCACCGAAGAGACCCTGTTGCTGACGGTCCGCAAGATCCTAGGCATACACGAACACGAGACATAGCCTGTAGCCCGGAGGGTGCGTGCAACGCACCGCTGCATTTCAAGGTTGGTGCGTAGCACACATCATTAAAATCGCGATGGAAATACCCTATCAAGCCTACTTCGACGCGATGCCGTGCTATCTGACGGTCCAGGACCGTGAGTTGCGGATCATCGACGCAAATCAGCGGTTTCGAACCGACTTCGGAGAGATCGAGGGCCGCTTCTGCTACCAGGTCTACAAGCACCGATCGGAAAAGTGCGAGGTCTGTCCGGTCGAGCAGGCCTTCCACGATGGGCAAACCCACCGCCGCGAAGAGAAGGTCAGGTGTTTGGACGGCAAGGAGGTCTCGGTACTGGTCGAGGCCACGCCCATTCGCGACTCCAGCGGACAAATTACGTCCGTGATCGAAATGTCGACCGACGTTACCGAACTCAAGCTGCTTCAGCGACAACTCCGCCGCAGCCAGCAGCGATACCACATCTTGTTTGACCAGGTGCCCTGCTACATTTCGATTCAGGATCCGGGCCTGCACATCGTCGAAGCCAATCACGCCTTCTGGCAGGATTTCGGCGACTGCCTGGGACGCAAGTGCTACAACATCTACAAGCATCGCAATGAGACGTGCATCACCTGTCCCGTTCAGGAAACCTTCGTGGACGGAAATTCCCACACCCAGGAGGAGGTTGTCACATCGCTTGAAGGCAAGCAGATGAACGTCCTCGTCACCACCGCCCCCATCCGCAACAGAAGGGGACGTATCACCCACGTGATGGAGATGAGCGCCGACATTACCGCCATTCGAGAACTCGAGGACCGGCTCACCAAGCTGGGCTTGCTCGTCGGATCCGTCTCGCACGGGCTCAAGGGCCTCCTCAACGGGCTCGCCGGCGGAATGTACCTCGTCGATTCCGGCTTCAAGAAGGACAACCAAGAACGGATCCACAAGGGATGGGATACCGTCAAACGCAATGTTGCCCGCGTCCAGAGCATGGTCTCCGACATTCTCTACTATGCAAAGGATCGAGTCCCCATTTGGGAGCCGCTCTCGGCCGTGGAAGTTGCCCGGGACGTTTGCGCTCTGGCGGAGTCGCGGGCCAAGGAACAGAACGTGGAGTTGGTAGCTACGATTGACCCGGACGCCGGTCAGGTCGAGGCCGACCCCCAGGCCGTCCGCTCGCTTCTCGTCAACCTCATCGAAAACTCGATGGACGCCTGCAGGCTGGACGTGAAAAACTCCGGCCATCGTGTCGACGTACGCCTTCAGGGGGCACCCCGCCACGTTCGATTCGAGATCGAAGACAACGGCATCGGAATGGACCAAGAGACCCGAGAGAAGGCGTTCAGCCTCTTCTTCTCCTCGAAGGGGTCGGAAGGAACAGGGCTTGGGCTCTTCGTTTCCAACCGTATCGCCCGGGCCCACGGCGGGACGATCCAACTCACCTCCGAGCCTGGCGTGGGAACGCAATTTATTGTAGAATTACCGCGAATCCGCCCCCCCCAAGAGGAGCCGGAAGATCCGCAGTTGCCCGAAAAGGAGACGAGCGATGGCTGATGATGCAAGGACCATCCTGGTGGTGGACGATGACCCCGATGCACGCGAATTCCTCACTACCGTTCTGCAGGACAACGGCTTTACCACGGCCACCGCAAACGACGGGACCGAGGCCATCGCGATGATCGAAAAGTCGGTGCCGGACCTGATTACGCTGGACGTCTCCATGCCCGAGAAATCCGGCGTGGCCGTCTATCGAAAGCTGAAGGAAGACGAGCAACTGAAAAACGTACCGGTGATCATCATCACCGGCGTCTCGGACGACTTCAAAGGGTTCATTTCCAGCCGGCGTCAGGTGCCGCCGCCGGAAGGCTACATCAGCAAGCCCGTGGATCACGAGCAATTCTTGGCTCTGATCAAGAGTCTGCTTGGCTAGTCCGCCCATGGCGTCTGAGGCGGCAAACCTGGCAGGCGGCAAACCTGCTCCCACTTTCTCTGGTGGGCTGCCAGAACCCACTTCTCGGCAGGGTAGTCATCCCCGCGAAGCCCTTGACGGAACAGTATAGATATACTATACAGTAGAGTATAGATATACCGCACGCGAGGATGCAGGCGTTTCTGCTTGGACATGTCGTTGTAAGTGTCTGTTACGGAAAAACTTATGGTTTATACGGACACGCAGCGAGAGATCGAGGACCCACTGATTCCCATTGGCGTGTTGGCCGAGAGAGTGGGTCTGTCCGTTTCGGCTATCCGGAAATATGAGAATGAAAGTCTGATCATTGCCCACCGGACCGACTCGGGACATCGCCTCTTTTCGCACGAAGACATCGGCCGTGTCCGGAACAT
>JABMRP010001106.1 GCA_013202535.1 Planctomycetota bacterium | reverse complement strand
GTTCCGGAGAAGTCCGTGCATGGCTGTCGCACGCAGATCGTCACGGAAGTCCGTGACGCAGCCAAGATGGCGGCGAACTGGAGTAGCGTGCTGGAGACGGAGGACGCCATGACGCTGCTGCACCGCGTCGTGTTCTACGGCGACCACATGCAGAGCCTGCGGCATCTGGCCGACCTGATGGGCATGAACGTCGTTGAGGAAGGTTGACCGCGTCTCCCCTTCCTCGGCCGACGCCACGGCGTAACCATGCCCGTGCGTAACGCGGACCGCGTTCTGGCTGTCGGTGATCGCTTCGTCGATCACGATCACGGAACACTCGAGGGACGCCCGCGGCTGATCTCTGTCCCGGAGGAGCCGTTGTCGTTCGAGCGGGGAGTATTGACAAATCATCCTGCCATTTGAGACGGCTTGATCGGGCTTCCGTTTGCCTCACCGTGTGGATTCCAGTAGACTAAAACGCTCCCTGGCGTAGCGAAACAATTATCTCAACAGTTTTCCATAAGCGGTGATTACGATGCAAAACTGGATTCTCGGCGTCACGATTCTGGCGTTTGCCGCGGTCGCTCATGCGGAAGACTCGACGGCCACCTACGGAGGCCGCAACGCCGACGCGTCGTGGCGGGAGGAGGCGACCGCGAGGATCGAGAAGATCCGCAAAGCGCCTCTAAAGGTGCGGGTCGTTGACGCCCAAGGCAAGCCGATCCGGGGTGCCAAGGTTCATCTGCGGCAGCAACGACATGCGTTTGGTTTTGGCAACATCCTCAATCCGACCGCCTTCCAACTCCAGGGCGAGGACGGCCGGATGTACCGCGAGATCTTTGCCGAGCATTTCAACAAGACAACCTTTGAATCCGGCTTCCGCTGGCAGAACTGGTATCTGCCGGCTCGAGTGGGCAAGCTGGATGAGCACAAGAGGCTGCTCGATCACATGATCCGGTTCTGCCGGGCCGAGGGCATCGCCATACGCGGCCACTACCTCTCTTGGGCACCGCTCGGCCGCGACCACTACAAGCCGACCGACTACCGCAAACACCCGGCCGAGCTGTGGCCGGAGCTTTCGGCGCACATCGACGAGATGCTCGCTTTCACCGACGGGCGCCTCGAAGAGTGGGACGCGATCAACCATATCATCGGCTGGGGCGAGACGCTGGCGACCGTGGCCGGCTCCGACGACATCTATGCGCGGATCATCCGCCACGCGCGCTCGAAGACCGATGCGCCCCTGTGGGTCAACGAGGGGCAGATTCTCCCCGGCGGCAGCCGCGTGGACGACTATGAGAAGATCATCCGTTACCTCGTCGAGAACAAGGCCCGGCCCGACGGTATCGGCTTCATGGCCCACTTCAAAACGGAATCGCTCCGTTCCATCGACGGACTCCGGGAGGTCTACGATCGATTTGCGAAGTTCGGTCTCCCGCTACAGCTTACCGAATTCGACATCGACACCCGCGACGAGCAACTCCAGGCCGACTACCTGCGCGACGTGATGACGATCACCTTCAGCCACCCGGCGTTCGACGGCATTGTCATGTGGGGCTTCTGGGAAGGCCGGCATTGGCGTCCTGACGCGGCGCTGTGGCGGAAGGACTGGTCGATCAAGCCCGCCGGGAAGATGTGGAAGGAGTTGGTCTTCAAGACGTGGTGGACGGATGAGAAGCAAACCACGGACGCCTCGGGCTTCTGCGAGATATCCGCTTTCCTGGGTGACTACGAGATCGTTGTCGAGCACGCGGGCCGCGCCGTGACGGCCAAGGCAACGGTCGATAAGTCGGGCCGCGTGGTGACCATCAAGTTGTGACGCCGGACACGGCACGGTAGAACTCAGCGCGTCTGCCCCACCCTATCGAAACCCAACTCAGGCGGAGACCAGGAGAATGTTCCTCAAAACGTGGCTCATCTCAGCGGCGGTGTGTATTACTGCGATAGCTCCGGGAGGACCGACTGCCTTATCGCGAGAAATACACGTCTCGGAAACCGGTGGGGATTCGGGTGTCGGCAGCCAGGCGAGTCCATATCTTACCATCAATCAGGCCGCATCCGTCGCCCAGCCGGGAGACATCGTGACCGTGTACGGCGGAACGTACCGCGAGTGGGTGAAACCGCCCCGAGGCGGCACCGGTGAAGACCGGCGCATTACCTATCGTGCGGCACCGGGAGAGATCGTTTTCATCAAGGGTTCCGAGCGTATCACCACCTGGACGCGACAAGAGGGCGGCGTCTGGAAAGCCGAAATGCCGAACACTTTCTTCGGCGACTACAATCCCTACGCCCTGAAAGTCTCCGGGGGCTGGCTGAATTACGGCCAGTGGCATCACCGCGGAGATGTGTATCTCAATGGCGAGGCATTCCGCGAGAAGGAAACAGCCGCCGAAGTCGATAAGGCGGAACAGAGTTGGCATGGCCGGGTAGACGGCGAAGTGACGATGATCCGGGCGAACTTCGGCAAGGCCAATCCGAACACGGAAGTGGCCGAGATTAACGTTCGCGAGAGTCTCTTCATGCCGGAAGTCACCGGACTGAAATACATCACCGTCGACGGCTTTCGCTTCATGCACGCGGCCGCAAATTGGGCGCCGCCCGTGTTGGAGTTGCAGACCGGCGCCGTCGGACCGCGGATGGGGAAACACTGGATCATCGAGAATTGCACCGTCACCAACGCCCGATGCGTCGGCATCATCCTGGGGCATGCGCCGGGCGTCGACTACAGCGATATCGACGCCTACGGGGACCACGTCATCCGCAACAACGTCATCCGGCGTTGCGGACAGGCGGGCATTGCCGGTCAGAAGGGAGCCACGCGATCCGTCATC
>JABMRP010001105.1 GCA_013202535.1 Planctomycetota bacterium | reverse complement strand
TGAAATCGTGCGTCGGCTGTCACGAAAACCCCCACACCACCAGCCGCGGCAACGATCCGCTCGCCACGCACTACCCGCCGATGGACTTTCTGCCCGACGGCACGGAGTTTACTTACCGGGCGAAGGCCTGGTTCAAGGGACATTTGCCCGGCGAGATTGAAGAGCGCACGCGCACGACCCGGGCGGTGAACTTGATGGCGCGGTGAATCCTTGGAGTGCTGCGACTTGTCGCCGCTTTCCTTTTCCTACCCGGCACGCTTCTTCACCAACTCGGACCCCGCAACGAACGGTTCCATCTCGTCTCGTTGCAGTGCGTCATGGTGGCGGTCGCCGTGGGAGTTGAACGGGCTTCCGCAGAGGCTCTTCCGGCGTGGCCGCGGGCGCGGACAGCACGACTTCTGTCAGGGCTTCAGATCGAAGTCGAACGGCGGATTGTCGCCCTTCTTGACAGTCGCTGTCAGGCCGCTTGTGGCCACGCTTTGGTACTTCTCGGGGATGTCCGACTTCGCCACGGATGGCTGCGCATTGGGATCGGTTACCAACGGAGCCTCCTCACCACCGAATGCGGTGGGGCGAACGGCCACTTGGTAGGTCCCTGGAGGCAAGCCCTCGCGCTGGTGCGAGCGGACGGTATAGGTTCCGTCGTCGGCAAGCTCCGCGTTTACGGAAATGCCGGCCTGGGGATTCTCAAATACGATCGCCCCCTTGGTGACCGGCTTGCCGCCAACGGCAACTCTTCCGGAGACATGCCCTACGTCTCCTCCAGAACAGCCCACAACCAGGACGCAGAAGCCCAAGGCAGTACACCACCCAAATAATCCAACGGCTGACGATCCGACTTTGATCTCCTTCATGCTTCCTCCAATTCCATGACATCTCTCTCTATTCGGGCGACTCTCAACGATCGCGTTGCCGTCGGCCGGCCTTGGCTTGCGGCTACAGCCCCTCGATCGGATTTCCGTCATCGCGATTGCAGAGGTTGAACCACGTTTTCAGGGCGATGCTTTCGTTAAGAAACGTCACCGAGGCATCGCCCATCAACACCTGGGCTCCGCCCGGATGGGCCGACTGAATGGGCCGATTGCAGGCATAGTATTGCTCGCCCACGCCCGTGGAGTTCCAGTCCTTATGATTGACCGGATACCGTACCGTAGTCGTGTTGAACCAGCGGTCGTCGATTGCATCGCTGGGCGTGGTGCCCATGGCGAACGAGTGGCCGTAATCACTGCGGCAATCGCGCTGGGTACCGGTGGGCGTGACGCAATAGTCCGATTGCTCTCCCAGGAGGATCGTATGGGTCGACCCGTCTTGAATATCCTGAAAAGACAGGTGACGCCGTGGCAGCAGGATTCCGCCTTGCGACTGGATGCCCCGAGCCCGATGCAGGTGGGTCTGGCTGTCCTTGTTGATCGCCGTGGGGTCGTCGATCGCACCGGTAATCGCCGTATACATCGGAGACGCGGCACCGACGGGGCCCGGCGGTACCGAGCCGCGGAGCACAAACCGCGGAAGTGGCGACGAGGGGCAGAACATCGCCGGTATGCCGACTCCACTCAACAGCCGTCCGTTCTCCTCATTCATTCCCGCGTAGATCAGCCCCGTGTGCATCAGTCCCGAGTGCCGGCTGCCCGTACCCACTTTGTCGAACTTCTCGTAAAGAGCCGTCTGCTCGATGAAAGGCAGGATCGCGACACCCCAGGCGTGGCCCCAGACCCATTGACTGCCGGCATGGGACCGGGTACCGGCGGGAAAGACTTTGTGCGCGGTGTTGTAGTTGTGCAGCGCGATCCCCATCTGTTTGAGATTGTTGCTGCATTGCATCCGGCGGGCCGCTTCCCTCACGGCCTGCACGGCCGGCAACAACAGCCCGATCAGAATGCCGATAATGGCAATGACTACCAGCAGTTCAACTAAAGTGAAACCCGTTATACGCAATCGTCCACGGTTCCGGACCTGAAACATGGCGAAACCCTCCACGGTGCGACTTGACCCTGCATTCATTGTCCGGGCAGGCACCGAGAAGTCAAGGGACGGCGGCAGCCATGCCGACGATCGCACGGCATGGTCGCGTTCGCTCAAGAAGTAGAATGTCCCCTTTTTCTCGCGTGTCAGCAGCCTTCCCCTTTCAACCCTCCTCCTCAAGCTTCCGCAGATGCTCTTCCGGCGTGGCCGCGGGCGGGGGCGGTTTGGGTTGGGCCGGGCGAACGGTTTGCGGATCGAGTTTTCCGTCGGCAACGCCGTCGGCCAGATCGACCTTCTTCGCCATCTGGGCGATTTCTTTTCGATCGAGAACCCCCTTGGCAATACACGTTTCGGCCAGCGCCTGGACCAAGAGCAAAACGCGGCCGAGATCGTCCTCGAGTTGATTCACCCGATCGACCAACTGAATCCTCGGGTCGTAAGCACGTTCTCGCATTCGTTTCAGCCTTCGGTCGATCGTCTCTCGTTGGCGATCGCCGAAATACTTGCTCATCGAGTACATCAACGCTGCACCACCCATGGGAAACTCCTAGTCAAGAGGCTCCAACGCAACATCACCGGCTCCTCCGCCGGAGTCCGCGGCTGCGTCCATCTCTCCGCGATCAATTGGCCACCACTTGAAGCTGGCCAGGAACACGGCGACACTGGCCGCCATCGCTGACCAAGTGAGCCACCCTTCGTGTGATTCGAAAGACCACCCCCACTTCATGTAGGCCTGCCCGATTATCAGACCGATGGGCGGAAGCACCATCAGGACAACGCTGCTAACGGCGTTGCCGCCAATCACTCTACCCCATGTGAATCGTTGCCCCGAGTATCGTCGCAAATAGAAGATCTCGACTACGCAAGAAACGCCGAACGCAACAACGGACCAGAGGGGACCGATCGTGAAGAGTGCCGGGTAGCCAATGGGTACCAGCAGTATGCCGACGACCGTGCTGAGGAAGTTGGCCCGCAGGGAGAATACCAGAGCCGAGCGCCGGATCCCGGCCGCGGTGAGAAACGGCCGTTCGAGGAAGGCGGCGAGCAAGCTGGCCGGAAAGGCATAGACGAAGCTGATCGAGATAACACCCGGCCAGAAATAGATGTACGGCGAAAGGCTATTGGCACAAGCGACGCGGCACACGCCGAGAACAAGGATCAGGCCGGTCAGCACGGTCAACCAACGGCGGGGAATCATCCGATCGCCTCCATTTGGGCCTCACCAAGAACTCAAGCCGCTGCCCACCCGATCGTTCCACCCGATAGCGTCGATCATAACTCGCAACTCGCGGTGATACAATGCCCTATTGGGCAGCGTCTTCCTCGGGAAACGCCGAACTCACGAGTTGCCACATACACGCGGCCATACGTTCGTGGCCCGCCTGGGATAAGTGGATTGTATCAACTGTCGAACCGTTTGCAGCAAGGACGGACAGAAAGACGCGTTTGGGGACCAGCGACACGTTGTATTTTCGTGCGAGCGACCGTTGAACTCGGCCATATTCGTGGTTCAGTGGCGGAAGCGGCAGTTCCAGCATGATGACTTGCCGATCCGGCGAGCTGACGTGTGCCAGAAGGGCGTCCAAGTCGCGTGAGAATTGAGCCGACGAAGTTGAGCCCAGCAGATCGTTGCCGCCGATTTCCAGAACCACCACCGGCGAAGTGATTTGCCGGCCTTTGATCCGTTTCAGGGCGGAAGCCGCCGTCTCGCCCATGTGCGACATGTCTTGGACCGTGAGATTGTGTTGTCTGGCGAGAATGTTGGGCCATCTTTCGGACGGATCGTCGCTGCCCATGCCCGCGGTCACCGAATCGCCGATGACGGCCATGGATCGCGATGCGACTGGGTCCAGCGTCGGCGTAACGTGATACGGAACTTCCAGTGCGACGGCAATAGCCCACGCGGCGATGACCGCATACGGCGACCACCGACGCCACCGCTGGATGTATCGCGAGGCCGCCCAGGCGGCCGTGACGACCAGCGCAACCGCGTAGTACCAGTACGGAATGGCGGTCGACGATATCGTGATGGCGATGGCGCCGATCAAGAATGCCAAGA
>JABMRP010001104.1 GCA_013202535.1 Planctomycetota bacterium | reverse complement strand
CGGTGAGCGTCGCCCCAAGCGGAATGTCTTCTGTTACCGTAGACATGGCATCCGTACCTGTTTTCAGATGCCACAGTCATAGTCCACAACCCCATTTTCACCAAGACCAACTTCAGACGGCTAAAGTGTTACGAAAAATCAACTTCGATGACCAGTGGCTTGCCACAACGCGGGCCAACCTGCGAAAACACCAAAAAAACCTCGATGTGCTGGAGGAACTTCTCCGAGATGGCACCGAATAAGACGATCGCGAGTTACGCCGTAGAGGCGTCGTAATGAGTGGGAAACTGCCGCCATCATGTGGGGGCAACGGTTACCCCCAATGTGCAGGATACTTGACGGTCTCTTTCGGGGTGGGAATAATTTCCCTAGTCGTCTGTCACGGATCAAGTGATGGGGCGGGTGGCACGGGCGTCTCGCCGGTGTACGGCAGCCATCACGGGCAAGACGCCCGTGGCACTCATCAAACATGGCGGCTGAAGCAGTGTCGCGGTGGAGCCAACCCGTGAGCGAACTCGTTCAGATTCTCACCAGCGATGAAGCGGCGATCTGCCAGGGTTATGTCCAGCGGTTGGGGCAGACCGGCGGACCGGCCGACGAACGTCTTCCACCGGTGCTGGCCGAGAACGGCCCGGCGCTTTTGGGGGCACTGACCGCATTCTGTCGGGACGGCGACGCGGAACCGGCTCATGCTTGCATGGAGATGATTTGCCATGACGCGCCGGCCGAGTCGATTGGCCGGTGGGTGTTGCCGGCGCTTCGGCATCTGAGTTCGGCGATTCGCGGGCAGATCATGGAGCGGGTTTTCCCTCAAGACCAACTCGACCGAGCGCTGGCCCAACTCGACGAAGGCACCGACGCGCTGCGCCAGTGTTGCTTCGAGGCCGCCCCGACCGGGGGCGGAGAACCGGCGGGGGAAATCTATCAGTTCGAGGCCCTGGTCGACGATTCGTCCGATTTCATCTGTCTGGCGTCTTTGCAGGGCAAGCCGTTCTTTCTCAATGCCGCGGGACGCCGGCTGGTTGGCCTGGGCCGGTGGGACGACGCATCGACGACGACCCTTCGCGACTTCCATCCCGAGGAGGCCTGGACGACGCTCTATGAAACCGCGGTGCCGGAAGTTAACCAGACGGGCCGCTGGCAGGGCCGGAGCCAACTTTGCCAGATGCAAACCGGTCAAGTGATCGACGTCGAGACGACCATGTTCCTCATTCGGCCGCCGCGTCCCGGCAAACCGGCGTGCCTGGCCGTCGTCCATCGCGACTGCCAGGGACGACGGCAAATCGAGGAGTCCCTTGGCGAAAGCGAAGCCCGAAAAAGGGCCATTCTTGAATCTTCTCTCGATCCCATTGTGACGATCAACCACGAAGGCCGGGTGACGGAATTCAATCGGGCCGCCGAAGCGGCGTTCGGCCATACCCGGGACGAAGTCTTGGGCAAGGAACCTTCGGAGATCCTCTTCCCGGAGTCGAAGATCGCCGGCCACCACGACCGCGTCGAACGTTATCTTTCGGCCGGCGACGGCTCGATGTTGGGCAAGCGCAGCGAGGTCGTTGCCCGCCGGGCCGACGGAGAACTCTTTCCCGCCGAAATGGCCATGACCCTGTCCCAGGAGCAAGGGCAGCCCGTGTTGACCTTCTTTCTGCGAGACATCAGCGACCGGAAACAGGCCGAGAAGGCGCAGGCCCAATACGCGGAGGCCCTGGAGCGCTCGAATCGGGAACTCGGCCGGTCGAACAAGGAGTTGGAGCAGTTCGCCTACGTGGCCTCGCACGATCTCCAGGAGCCGTTGCGAAAGATCCGCACGTTCAGCGACCGTCTGGAGATGAAATACGCCGCAGTGCTCGATGACACCGGCCGCGAACTGGTCCAGCGCATGCATAACGCCGCCGGGCGGATGCAGGCGCTGATCAGCGGCCTGATGACGCTCTCCCGCGTCACCACCCGAGCCCAAGGCTTCGAACCGGTCGATCTGGCGAAAATCGTTCGGGAGGTGATTTCCGACTTGGAGGTGCAGATCGAACAGGCCGAAGCTCGGGTCGACGTGGGCAAGATGTCGTCGATTCAGGCCGACCCGCTGCAGATGCGGCAGTTGTTGCAGAACCTGATCAGCAACGCGCTGAAATTCCACCGTCCCGAGGAGCCGCTGGTGGTCAAGGTGTACGGGCGTTTCACCAAGGGCCGAAGCGAACGAACGGGCCGCGAATCGCCCGCCGAAGCGCAATGCCGTATCGTCGTGGAAGACAACGGGATCGGGTTCGAGGAGAAATATGCCGAGCGAATTTTCGGCGTTTTCCAGCGACTCCATCCGCGCGACGTCTACCGGGGAACCGGCATCGGGTTGGCCATTTGCCGGAAGATCGTCGAGCGCCACGGGGGCACGATCACCGCCGAGAGCACTCCGGGGCGAGGGTCGACGTTCGTGGTCCTTTTGCCCGTGGCCCACCCCAAACCCAAGAACTGAGAAAAACCGAGCGATGTCCCGATCGCAAGAACCATTGCCGCGAAGATCACTGGTGATCCTCATGGCCGACGACGACGCGGAAGATCGTCTGCTGCTCCGCGACGCACTGGCCGAGAGCAGCGCGGCGCACGATCTGCGATTCGTTCACGACGGCGAGGAGTTGCTCGACTATCTCGGCGGTTGCGGGAAGTTCGCCGAGCAACCGGCACCCCGGCCCGACCTGATCGTGCTGGATCTGAACATGCCGCGAAAGGACGGGCGCGAGGTGCTTCCGGAGATCAAAGGAGACGCCGCCTGGCGCCGTATTCCGCTGGTCGTGTTAACCACTTCGCGAGCCAGGGACGATATCGATTTCGCCTACGATCTGGGCGTGAATTCCTACTTCTGCAAACCGTCGACCTATCGCCAACTCATCGCCCTGACCGGCATGTTGTGTCAGTACTGGTGCGAGTTCGCGGAGTTGCCGTCCGGGGAGTGACATGAACGACAGAAGCGTGCGAATCCTGCTGGTCGAAGACGATCCCGACGACGTCTGGGTGATGCGCGGACTGTTGGGGGACCGCTGGGACGGACCTTTTGAATTGATCCACGCCGAATCGCTGGCCGCCGGATTGCAGCGCTGCGCCCGCGGCGGGATCGACGTCATGCTTCTGGATCTCACCCTGCCCGACAGCCTGGGATTGGAAACGTTTATCGTCATGCAGTCGATGGTCTCCAACGTCCCGATCGTTGTGCTTACCGGACTGGACGACGAAACCACCGCCGTCAAGGCGGTGCAGGCCGGCGCGCAGGACTATCTGGTCAAAGGGCAGGTCGACGACAACCTGCTGGTACGCTCGATTCGCTACGCCATCGAACGCACGCGGCGACACGAGGCCGAGGACGCTTTGCGGATTACCAACGAAGAGTTTCGCACGGCCCGCGAGATCCAACAGCGGCTATTCCCCGTCGCTCCGCCGAAGTTTCCCGGATTCGAGATCGACGGCGCGGTATTTCCCGCCAAGGCCACCGCCGGCGACTGCTTCGACTACATCCCCATGGGCGAGCGCCGTCTGGGGGTGGTTCTGGGCGACGTCAGCAGTCACGGGATGGGGCCGGCGTTGCTGATGGCCGAAACTCGGGCCTACGTCCGCGCGCTGTCGCTGGCCTGCGACGACGTGGGACAGATCCTCACCGGCGCCAATCGCGTACTGGCCGACGATACCGACGATCTCCACTTTGTTACCTTGATGTTCGCCCTACTGGACGCCGACACGCGTCGGCTCACGTATGCCAGCGCGGGCCAACGCGGCTACCTGTTCGACGCCGGCGGAAACTTCACCCATCTCGACAGCACCAGTCTTCCTTTGGGCGTGGAAAAATCGACCGTCGTACCGTGCGCCGAGCCGATTCAATTGGAGGAGAGCCAACTCGTCTTTTTCTGTACCGACGGCGTGATGGAGGCGGAATCACCCGACGGAGAGTACTTCGGCGCCGACCGGGCGATGAAGGTCGTCCGCGAGAACCGGCACGAGCCGGCAGGCACGATCGTCCAGCGGCTCTATCAGACGATCCGCGAGTTCTCGGGAAACGCCCCTCAGCAAGACGACATCACGTTGGTCGTGATCCGCGTCGTCGCGCCGGAACCGTAGGCCCCAGACCCAAGAAAGGAACTTGTTCTCGTACGCATCCATCGCAGGGTGCTTACGACGGCATAACCGGGGGAAACCAACATGCCAACCAACGACGTATTTGCTTTAGAATTGGACGCCGACACGCTGATCGTGATACCGCTGCGCGATCTGGGAAGCTTTGTCGGCGACGAGGTGGGAACGGAGCTTGCGGGCGCTCTGGAGCATCTCGGCCGAGCGGCCGTCAAGCACGTGATCGTCGATCTTGGGGAGATCTCCTACTTCGGATCGACCATGCTCGGAGCCATCAACAAGCTGTGGAAGACGGCCGGGCAATCCGGTGGCCGTCTGGCCATCTGCAATGCCGACGCCCGGCAACGCGAGATCCTCGGCGTGACCAAGCTGGACACGGTCTGGCCGATCCACGAGTCGCGCGCGGAATCGCTACGGTTCGTGCGGCAATAAGCGTGGATATCTGCAAACGGGTCGTTATATCACGCCGGCTCGCACGCCCTGGTAGGTTAGGACGACGGCATGGACGTCGTCGGCCACGGTTTTCCCAAGCACACGTTCAGGGAGGTGCGAGATGCTTAAGGTATTGGCTGCTCTAGTGTTGGTTCCCGTCGCCGTCGGCTGTCAGGCCGTTTCACCGGCCCCACTTGGCCCGGCGCCGTCATTCTCCGATAGCTCGACCATGGGCGGTTTTCCCCACCAGGGCCCGTTGCGAGAGTGTGCCCAATTGCCGGGCAAGATCGTCAGGCCGCCGCTGGCCTTGGCTGCGGAAATCGTCAAGCCGCCGCTGAATCTGGCCGTCGCAGTGGTCAAACCGCCCTTGGCCTTGGCCGTCGCAGTGGCAAAACCGCCGCTGGCCTTGGCCATCGCAGTGGCCAAACCGCCGTTGGCCTTGGCCGCGCAAGTTGTCGAACCGCCGCTACGACTCGCTTCGGAAATGGTCAGACCGATTGTGGGCTGCGGGAGGTAGGGGTGAGATGGCTATCCGGCAGACGTTTAGCCCCGGCACTCGTGCCGGAGCCGGGCGGGTGCCGGCATTTCTCGCGATTTGACCTACCGGTCCTGCCAAGAGGCGTACCAGACCGAACTTCTTCTCGCCGGGTGCGTATGTTCGTAAGTACTTTTGGGATAAGGGCGTAGTCCCCGCGGGTCCTACCCGAGATTCGCCCCAACGCACCAGCGAGTCGAGGCCGCGACGGG
>JABMRP010001103.1 GCA_013202535.1 Planctomycetota bacterium | reverse complement strand
CATTCACCGTGTTTTCGCGCAAAGTCTTCAAATCTTCAACCCCACCCGCGAGCGAATTCCCCGACTTTTTTCGAGATCAAAAACTTTCCTGGCAGGAACTAGCTACCGTCGCCAGACGGTGGGATGCAGCTCGAACCACGGTCTGGCGACCGTAGGTACCGCCGTTAGCGGTAGTGGCCGTCCTCGATGGTCGAGTAATATCGGGATGCATCTTCCTCGGCGGTGATGCCGGAGTTAAAGGCCGGGGCGATGACCACGCGTGGCTCGTGGCCAGTCGCGCCGGCTCGGGTCAGGTGATCGATGATCGTTTGCCGCCGCTGCTGGTCCAGCGTCGGGTTGCGGTTGCCGGGGGTCTGCTCGACGATCACCGGAAACGGCACATGGTCCAGACGTAGGGCGACCTGCTCCAGGTGCGTGCGGCCGACGGGGATCAACTCGGCCGTGGTGCCGACGAACTCGTGATCGTAGAAGATGAAGTCCGACGCGTCGGCGTTGGTCTGTTGGGTTTCCTGGTCGTCGTCGGTTGCCTGCTTCTGTCCGCGGAGCGCACCGCCGCTTGCGGCACTTTGGCATCCCGCCGCTGAACTCCCCGGCAGGTACAGGGACCCCGAAGCGTCGGGCAGCTCTCCGTAGTCGCTCCGCGCCGGTGGCCACGACGGATCGGAGGCTCCTTGGGCGTGCGTTGGCTTGGAAGTTGCTCCAGGCTGGTCCGTTTGAGTGGCCGGTTTGGGTTGGTCATCCCACATGTGCTCGGCCATCATTCGTCTAGTCATGTCGATCAGCCCCAGTGTCTTCACCCGTTTGCCATGCGTGGGAGAGGGCTGTTGCGCCGAATCCGGCTCAGGCGGAGTGTCACTCATGACGTTCCATCCGATGATGGCCAGGATCTCGCCCCGCCGTTCGGCTTCGACGACCGGATCGACGCCCGGGGCAAGACGCGTGCTGACCACGGTTTCCGCGCGGGCGATGGCAAACTCCTGAAATTCCCGGTCGGGGAGGTAGATGACTTTGGTTACGGGGTTGTCGGTCATCATGGCGTCGACATCTTCGTCGGTCAACCGCACGAGAATCTGGTTGCGGGCAAGGTACTCTTCGGCCAGGGCCGTGCCAGAAACAATCTCCAGCGTTGGACAGAGCACGACACCCGGCCGATTAGGAAGGTTCCATACCTTCAGACGACGGGTACCCAGGCTGGAGTTTTTGGGGCTCGGCCAGACCAGGAGCGACTCGGAATCTAACTCGCCGGTAGTCTCTGTTTCCCAGGTACTCTTCGTTCCCTCGGGGCCCCAGAAGGCGACCTGCACCGTGTCCCACGACACGGCTGCAGGTGCCACGTCCGACCAGAGGGGAGCCTCTTTCCGTTCTTCGCTTGCCTCTTTCCGTTCTTCGCTTGTCTGCTCCCGTTCGACGGCCAACTGCATCAGCCCCAACAGAACGCCGGAAGCGATGCCGCTTTTGTGAAGTTCGATCAGATCGTCGGCGTCCATCTCGGGGACCGTGCCGCCGCGGTCGACGTGGCGCTGGACGTAGGCGAGGATGACCTGTTCGTCCAATCCAGCCGAAGACATTCGGGCCACTTCGCCAAGGATGTACACTCGCAGAGCAGTGGTTCTGGGGTATGCACTGTATCTGGAGGCGTTGCCGTAATCGTTAGTGGCGGGGTAATAACCGGGGATGGCGCCGCTGTCGACCGAAGCATCATCGTTGGAAGCATCGTAGGCGCCAGAGGAGGGAGGCCAACCGTCGGACGGGTCAGCAGCAGCGTCGTCGCGGTCGTCCGAGAGTCTTTCCAATGCCCGATCCACCTCGGCGGTTAATTCGGCGAACTTGGGGTCGATTGGGCCGGGAGCGTTTGTGTCCCAGGCTTGTGGGCCGAGCGAAGTTTCTTTCGAATCCCGCGCGTCATCTTCGTCGCCGAGGAATTTGCGCGGACTCCGCGACCTGTAGTACGAATCCTGCACGGACGGCGATTCTTCCTCCACCCAGCCGTAGCCGTAGTCATCGTCGTCGGCGTCTTGCCAGCCGGTAATAATAACGGGGGATTTTTTCCCGGAAAGCGCCGCGACGGGAATCTGTACGTTCATGGAAAACGTCCGCTGTTGTACGTCGAACCGTGCCGTACGCATGATTTCCACGGTGTCTGGCGAGACACTGCCGATGTTGCCGTTGTCGAATTGGGTTGTCAACACCAGTTGCCACAAGCCACTCACAAACCCCTGGAGTTGCCAGGCGATCGACTCGTCGCGGCAGACGGTTGCCAGTTGAACCGTCGGAGTGGCGTCGAAATCGGCGTTGATCGTGATCGGCCCGATCCCGTCGAACACCTCGTCGGAGAGGGGAAAGTACCTCTGGTACGGACTGTCTTGCAGCAGATCCTGCATGGCCACGGCCACGGTCAACGGTTGGGTCGGATCGAGCGCCGCCACGGCAGCCTTCATGCGGGCCGACAGGGGGGGCGGCTGCTCGCGGTCCATAACGGCATCGAGCATCTCAAGATTGCCCCATACGAGCGTGCGCGGATCGGCAACGCGCATGGTCCCTTTGATGGAGTATACGCCGGGGACCTGGTGATTCTCGTCGGTCTCCTCCGGCCGCCGCGACGCCGTGCCCTTTTGGCCGTGCTTGGCAATCACGTCCGGTTCGAGCGACTTGCTCAAATGCATCACCAGAACGCCGCACGGCTGGCCGTCCACGATCTTTCCTGCCAGGGTGATCCGGGAGATCTTGTCCAACGATACGCCAATCAGCAGTCGGGAGAACGCCGACGGAAAATCAAGATCCGGCAGCTTGCCACCGGTCGCCTCGCGGAGCAGATCGCTGCGGAGAAAGGCCTGCACGTCGATCGAGCCGATCACCGTCGTGCGCTGGGGCATGTATCGTAGCGTGGTGGCTATTTGCTCGTCGAACGACGCACGTTTCTTTTTGCCGGCGAAGCAATCGTTCGCTTGGCCGATCGCGAGCACGGCGATCAGGCCGACGAGCAGCGTCTGGAGGAACGGGCCATGGAAATTCGCTGGACGGAAATGGCGAGTCATTTGGACACCTTCCCACAAGCAGGTGATTTTGGGGGGGACAAAACTCCCGCGGTTGTACCCCATTTGTCCCGCCGGGGTCGATGGCAGTTTCGTGCCCCCCAGTGGAGCTATAGCTACCGTCGCCAGACAGTGGGATTCGCTGAAACCACGGTCTGGCGACCGTAGCTACGAAACGCCGGCGACAAATGCCGGGGCTAAACAGCTCGATCGGCATATTCTGGCATTGACCCCTTCCCGGGGAACTCTATAATCCGCCCTGCGCATCGGTT
>JABMRP010001102.1 GCA_013202535.1 Planctomycetota bacterium | reverse complement strand
GAACAGGAGACAGTTGGAATGGTTTTATTGATTTCTTGTCAAAAGAAACCACATACCAGGGGACATCACTGATTTCGAAATAAAAAAGGGGACATCACTGATTTCGAGAGCCGAGGCAACGATGTTCATAAATCAGTGATACCCTTTTTCTCCCTCTACAGAGGGGGCTTGGTGTTGGCCGCACAAAATCGTTGTTCCGCGAATGAGATGTAGTTAGAATAAAGGGTATAGGCGACAAGGAAGAACTGAGCCGATTGTAACGGCTGGTGTCCGCGCCATGCGCCCCGCTTGTCCACTACCATCTCGTCTCCGGAGAATCGCCATTCGTCGTCACCATCTTTCTTGGCTTCAGCTAGGTCGTTGCGCACTCTCTCTGCTGGCCGTGTCGGCGTTGGCCGGCGTGTGCTCGGCTGATATCGTGCAGACCGGAACCAGCGCCCGATACATTCGCATCAAGAACAACGGCGCCGCTGACCGGATGCTCCACGTCGGCGAGATCGAGGCGTTCCTGGCCGGTGTGATCCCCGGCGCCAACCTCGACAACGCCAACGACGTGGCCTTGGCTTCGAAGGGGGCCACTTTCGAGTCCTCAACCGGCGGTGGTGGCCACGGTGCCACGGGTGCCGTCTATGACGGAGCATTGCAGGGCGGCGCCGCCGTCTGGACCCGCCAGACCGTGGGCACCGAGTACGTGCTCGATCTGGGGCAAACCCGTGATTTGGGCACGATCCGCGCTTGGCAACGGACCGACACTTGCTGTAATAGTCGGCTCTCCGATTTCACCGTCTCGCTGCTTTCCGACAGCGGATTGGATACCCCCGATACGGAAGTGTTCAGCCAGAGTTTTGCAGGCACCGCGCCGTCCACCCGGTTCGCCGGGATCGACACCACCGGCCGGACGATTCAACCCGGCGGCTCCGGCGCGATCGGCACCGACGTGGTCGACATGACGGCCGCCCGGTTCATCCGTGTTTCGTCGCCCGGTACTCTGGACAGCTTTCTTCACGTCGATGAAATCGAAGCCTTTGCGCCCGGTTCAACAACCGACCTGGCACTGGCATCCGCCGGGGCCACCGCCTCCACGACCAAGGGAGGATTTACGCACGGGGCCGACGGTAATCTGATCAACGGGGGCTTTGAAGGGGGCGGTGGGACGTGGACCAGAACCAACTTTCCCGCCGAAGGGCTCGTGGACCTCGGACAGGACAGGACCATCGAGACGCTCCGCGTGTGGCAGCGGGCGGACGGTTGCTGCCAGGGGCGATTGGCCAATTTCAGCGTTGCCCTGGAAGACGCCCAGAACAACATCCTCTACCGCCAGCAGCACCCCGGCCAGGCGGCCACGAATTCCTTTGCCGAGTTCTCGGTGCCCGACCACTTCACCATGGGGCGCGGCGACGTGCTCTCGCTGGAGGTGGACGCGGGGGCCAACACGGCCGATCGGCTTTCGGCCGGCGCCGCCGGCGGTGGCGAGTTGACCATCGGGACCGGGGCCAAGCTCCAGGTGAGCGTGCTGGCCGGCACGCCCACGACCGGGCAACGTTTTAACGTGATCGACGCCGGCCAGATCAACGGCACGTTTACCACGAGGGACCTGCCGGCTTTGAGCGGGTCGCAGTTCTGGAACCTCTCCGACCTGTATAGCGACGGCGAGATCCAGGTGAGCGAAAACATAATGACGGCCGTTGGCGTCGAGGGGCGCTTCATTCGCGTAACCAACGACGGCACCGCCAACCGGTCGCTCCACATCGGCGAGATCGAGGCCTTCCTGGCCGGCACCACGCCCAGTGGCGGACCCGATGGCGGCAAGGATCTGGCCTTGGGCAGCCAGGGTGCCAGTTTCGAGTCTCAAGTCGGAAGTGGCGGCCACGGAGGCACGGCTGCCGTTTACGACGGGGCATTGCAGACCGGCGGCGACACCTGGACCCGAAGCGGCGTGGGGGCCGAGTACGTGCTCGATCTGGGACAAACCCGCGATCTGGGCACGATCCGTGCGTGGCAGCGGGCCGGTGGTTGCTGTCAGGAGCGGCTCTCCGACTTCACCGTCTCGCTGTTGGCCGACAACGGCAGCGGCGCACCGGGAGCCGAAGTGCATAGCGAAAGTTTCGCGGGTAACGCGCCGACCAGCTCCTTTGCCGCGGTCGAAATGCCCGTCACCCTGCACCCGGGCGGTGAAGGGGCCGTGGGCACGGCGTGGCGAGGCGACACCGAGGGACGTTTCATTCGCGTGCGAAACAACGGCATCGGCAACCGGCGTCTCCACATTGGCGAGATCGAGGCCTTCCTGGCCGGCGATAGTCCCGCCGGCGGACTCGACGCCATCGCCGACGTGGCCCTGGCTTCCAAAGGGGCCGAGTTCGAGTCTCGCTTCGGTCCGTTAGGTCACGGCTCCAACGAAGCCGTTTACGATGGGGCGATGCAGAGCGGTGCCAACACCTTCTCCATGGACCCAGGCGTTGCCAGCGAATACGTGCTCGATCTCGGCCAGTCGCGCGATCTGAGCACCATCCGCGTTTGGCAACGATCCGACTGCTGCGATGATCGGCTGGCCAATTTCAGCGTCTCGCTATTGGCCGACGACGGCTCGGGGCTACCGGGCGAAGCGGTCTTCAGCGACAGTTTCGACGGGCAGGTCCCGAACAAATCGTTCGGGTCGGTTTCGGTCCGCCCGATGTTCACCCTCCAGGACTACCACACGCTGGCCATCGAGGTCGACGGCGCGACGGGTACCTCGGATGTGTTGATGGTCGGCATCGACGGACTTGGCGAACTGATGATCGAGCCGGGCGCAACGCTCGACGTGCGTTCGCTCGGCGATTGGATCCCCAGCGGATCGGTGTTCGATGTGCTCGATTTCGGGACACTCGACGGAGAATTTGGCGCGGTCCATCTGCCGGAACTTGCCCCGGCCCAGTATTGGGACACCTCGAATCTCTACATCACCGGTGAACTCGCCGTCGGCGTGCCCGAGCCGGCAACTTGGATGTTGCTGGTTCTGGGTGCCACGGGACTGGCCTGCTTCGGCCGACGACGACGACGTGCCGCGTAGTCGTCTCGCCCAAGCCCGCCGCGTACTGGGCGCAGGTCTCCAGACCTCGCCCAAAATCCCGACCGAAGGTCTCCACGTGCGTAACTCCAGGCCCCGCCACAGGGGGTCGCCCATCGCGATTGTAGCCGACTCCTCAGTCCGTCGGCAAATTAGAAGCAACCAACCACTAGCGTCGGCCGACCGCGCGGCATTATAATGAACCCTGGTGTATGCGTTCTCGTGACGACGGTCTTTGGCCTTCTGCGAGTGAGGATTCGGGTCATGCCCGTCCAGATGGAATTATCGCGGATTATCATATCCGAAGTGAACGATCAGCAGGTCATCTACCTTCGGGAAGT
>JABMRP010001101.1 GCA_013202535.1 Planctomycetota bacterium | reverse complement strand
TTTCAAGAAGACCCCGTATACGCCGACCCGCTCGTCGATCGACTGGCCCAACGGCCACGCCTTGGGAACCTCCGTCGTGAAGATCACCGCCGGATCGAGCGCTGTGCGCAACTCGATCTGGCAACGATAGTAGGAGGGCATGTCGAAGCGATCGGCCACTTCGACCAACGGCGTGCATACGTCGACGCGCCGAACGCGGCCGTCCAGATGGAACAGCTTGCCGCGAAACGACTCGGGATCGCCGCCGACGACCGTCAGATCGAATTCATCTTTCGCCCATTGCTCGAAGCGGGTTACCTGCAACATGCGCAGGCGACCGAGGATTCGCATCAACGTTCCCCGCTCGTCGTCGTGCAATGCCCGGCCGTCGGCGAGTTGCCGGAAACAACTATCATCGATGCCGCAATACTCCAGAAACGCCCGCGCACTCTCGCCGATCCGTGTCACCGGATCCTCTTCCGAAAGAGGTTCCGTTGCCGACTCGCCCGGTTCGTTCAACTCGCCGACCGGATCGCCGGCCGATAGCGACGCCCAAGTCAATACCGGCAGCAAGATGCATACCGCCAACCACCAGCGTCGCGGGAGTTTTTGCAGGGCCTTGGCCGTTACCGTCATGGCTGTGTCTCCGTCGGGTTCTCCCACGTCTTGATCGAGTCGGGTCGTGGGCGTGGGCTTACCTCGACATGCTGCCAGCGGCGGCGAATGACCAGCATCACCACGGCGCAGAGCACGGCGGCCGTGAAGACGACCGCACCGACGGCAGTCGCCGACATCGAAGGAGCTTCCGCAGGCGGAGGTTTCTTCTTCCAGCGAGGCTCGCGAGCCAGCACAACGGGAGCCAGCCGCACGCTGTCCTTTGCCTTGTACGCCCAGCGTTTGAAGAAGAACCCGGTCAACTCGACCGTTTCGCTAATCTTCTCTCCCGTGGGAAAACCCTCCGGCAATTTCAATAAATAGACGATAATCAACTGCGTCGGAGAATCGGCCGGCATCAGCAAGGTCTTGTAGTAGGTGGTAATGCCCTCGTCGTTCTTTGTGCCGACGGAAGTACGGAGCGCCTGAACCAACGTGCCCTTGAGCGTGACCAATTCCCCTCGATACTCGTTCGGCTGGCGAAAGATCTGCACGAAACGGACCGGTCCCGTGGAAGCCGTCTCCAGTTTGTCCAAATCGGCCCGGTCGAGCACTCCCAGCAGGTTGTACCAGGCCTTCGTTTCGCCGGACTCCGGCGCCGAAAAGAACGTGTTGTCCTTGATTTCCCGCAGATACTCCGGTTTGACTCCCGGGAAATATCGCCCCGGATCCACCACGGGTGCTTTCTCTTCTTCCTCGATCGGCATCGGGTTACGCAACGTGCCGGGAATTCTGTCTTCGGAGGCGGGTTGCAGCCGCGTGTCGACTGCCTCGCCTTCGCCGGATTCCCGTTGCGACGACCGATCCTCCGAGTTCTGAGCCATGGCTTCGAGCCAGCGCCAGGTATCCGGGTCGGCGGCTTTGATTGCGACCATGACCGCCAGACCCAACGACATGACCAGAAGGAGCAACCGCGTTTGCTCCTTGCGGGCCAGGAAATTGCGCGGCCGGTCGGTAGGTGGGACGCGATGGATGGCCATGTCTGCCGGTTCCTTGGTTGATGGACGTACGCTTGATTGCGGCGCGGATGCCGAAGAGCTGAGGGATTGCCCCGCGGCGGGCCGCAACAACACACCCCGCTAGCGGGCTACTGCCGATCTGGTCTTCATGCTCTGCACGGGAACGCGGTCTCCGCGGGAGGGAAATGTGCAACTACCCAAATTTTATCCCCCTCCTGTCTTTCTCACAAGTTTGCTCTTCGAGGACCGATGTTCTCTTCGGCGGAGAGAGCCACGAGTATTGCCCCCCCACACACAGGGGGCAAGCCAAAGCGGGGTCCATCCGATTATACTTTAAGGGTACGTCGATCGATTTCTGTTGCGTACGAGGGCCCTCCGAGGCCGTCGGGTATTTCATGGCGCCGGTGGCGGAATAATCGCACCGCCCACCAGCGAATCGAGTTGCAACAGTGCGGCAGGCTGGCTGAGCGGCCGGCCGCATTGCCGCGGGGTGGGAAGGGAGAATAGGCTTGCCTCTATCACGGGTCGAGTTTGACCGACTGGTGGCCGATCACGGTGCCGT
>JABMRP010000108.1 GCA_013202535.1 Planctomycetota bacterium | reverse complement strand
TCCGATGCGATTCACCGAAGAGCAACTTGAGACGGCCTTTGTCAGCGCGTGTACGGAGCAGTGTATGAAGGCGCTCCAGGATCGCAAGCTCGTCTTGCTGTGTGTACAGAACCAGCGGATGGAGTCGGCCGAGGCCGCGTTGCAAGGCGCTCGCGATTTCCAGGCCGACGCTCGCTATGCCAAGACCACCGAGATCGTCGTCCTGGACCCCGACGATAGCGTGGAAGCCTCGTTTCTCCAGGGACTCAAGATCGACCCCCAGACGGCCCAAGCGGTGACCGTGGTCCTTTCTCCACCCGGCAAACCGGTGGCCACGCTTGCCGGTGCGGTGACCAAGGAGCAGATCGTTGCCAAGCTCGCGGCAACACAATCGAGTTGCTGCCCGGGCGGTAAGTGTGAACCGAGCGGCCGTTGACCCAGGAGATAGGAGGCGAGTTTGATGAAGTTGCGAACGCTGGTCTGGCGCGAATTGTTCGAACGCAAGAGCCAGATGATCACCATTTTCCTGGGTATCTTTCTCGGCATTACGACCGTGGTGGCCATCAAGAACATCACGTTCTATTCGGAGAAGGCGGTCGCCCGGGAGTTGGACAGCCTGGGTGCCAATGTGCTGGTGTTGCCCAAATCGGTGACGCTCCAGGACTATTACTCGGCCGACATGCACGACGAGGTGATTCCCGAAAGCTACGTGACGCTGTTGACCATCGCCGGCGGCCGGGGCGACATCCAGGGTGTCGACAACTTGTCGCCCAAGTTGCATGTTCCGGTTGTTCTCCAGGATAGGACCTTCGCCCTGACGGGGATTCTCCCCCAGAACGAATTCAAGGCCAAGGCGGCTTGGGGTGGGGCGGGTATCTTCGCGAACCCAGGCGGTTGCGGGGCTATCGATACGGGCGCCGAACCCGAGCCCGAGGATAAGAAAACGCTTGTCCGCAAACGGGTGATCAAGGACTTGGGTAGCCACGAGATCCTCATCGGACCCGACGTGGCCGCCGCGCTGCGGATCGCCGAAGACGACTCCCTGGAGATTCTCGAAGAATCGTTTTCGGTGATCGCCGTGCTCCCCGAAACGGGCACCATCGACGACTCGCGCATCTTCGCCCACCTACACACCGTCCAGCGTCTCTCGGGCAAGGGCCCGGTGGTCAACTGTATCGAAATCGTCGGCTGCTGCAAGGAAATCGCCGGCGGGCTCGTCGAAAACGTCAACAAGTTGCTCCCGGAAGCCAAGGTGGTGACCGTCAAGCAGGTGGTAAAGACCCAACAGAACGTCAACGGCATGATGGAGAAGCTCTCGATGATCTTCGTCGTGATCATCGTCGTCGTGGGAGGCGCGGGCATCGCCAACTATATGTACGCCAACGTCTTCGAACGGCGCCGAGAGATCGGTACCCTGATGGCCTTGGGAGCCGAGTCCTTCCTGATCTTGCGGATCTTTCTGATCAAGGCCCTGTTGCTGGGCGTTGTCGGCGGCATCGCCGGGTTTGCCGCGGGGACGGCACTGGCCGTGACTCTGGGGCCGAAGCTGGCCGGCGTGGTCGTTCTGCCGATGCCGATCCTTGCCCTTTGGGCCGTTTTGATCTCGTCCGGGATTGCCTTGGCAGCGAGCTACTTTCCCGCCCGACGTGCCGCGCGACTCGATCCTTGTGCTACTTTCCAGGAGGTCTGATCCGTGTTGCGTATGGAAAACGTCAGTAAGAGCTATCCGCATCGCCGTCAGGCCGTCACGGCCCTGGACGGTGCGACGGTCGATATTCCCGAGGGCGATTTCGTCTCCGTGGTCGGACCCAGCGGATGCGGCAAGAGCACGCTGTTGCTGATGCTCGGTGGAATGCTCTCGCCTTCGTCCGGCCGTGTGCTTCTCGACGGCCAATCGATCTACGACCTGAATTCCGACCGCCGCGCCCGACTGCGGAAAGAAAACATCGGCTTCGTCTTCCAGACGTTCAATCTGGTTCCCTATCTCACGGCGCTGGAAAACGTTCAGATCCCGCTCTATCTGGCCGGCGTTACGGACCATACACAGGAACAGCGGGCGTCGGCTCTGCTGGATCGCGTGGGGCTGGGCGATAGACTGGACCACAAACCCAGCGAACTCAGTGTCGGCCAGCAACAACGGGTCGCCCTGGCCCGGATGTTGGCCAACGACCCGGCGGTCATTCTGGCCGATGAGCCCACCGGCAATCTCGACCCGGAAACCGGGCGGCAGGTGATCGAGTTCTTCGAGGAGTTTCACCGCGAAGGCCGAACCATTATCATGGTAACCCACGATCCGGAGGCGGCCGGGCGAGCCAAGCGGAAGTTGAAGCTTGCGGCCGGCAAGATCGTCGCCGAAACCAACGGGACACCCGCGGTCGAAACCACCTGAGATACGCTCCAACGGAACAAAAAATATGAGCTGTGCGACTGGCGATTGCGCGAAACCGACGCGGGGGTTGGGCTTCTTTGAACGTTATCTTACCGTCTGGGTGCTGCTTTCCATTGCTGCCGGTATCGCGTTGGGCCACGTTGCCCCCGAGATGGCCGGCGTGTTGGGCGGCATGGCGATTTACGTGGACGACGCCCCGGTGGTGTCGATACCCATCGCCGTCTGCCTCTTCTTCATGATGTATCCGAT
>JABMRP010001100.1 GCA_013202535.1 Planctomycetota bacterium | reverse complement strand
TGGACCCGGGACGACGAAGGCACCGCGGGCGTGTACAAAGTCGAGGCGCTGGTGGATCTGGGCCAAACGGTCAATCTTCAGCAGATCCAGTTGCTGCAACGAGGCGACGGTTGCTGCCAGGATCGGCTCAAGGATTTCACGATCACGCTTGAGGCGGACAACGGTGGAGTGCCCGGGGCGGTGGTGGCCAGCCAAACCTTTCTCGGTCAGGCACCGATGACGACAACAATGACCCTGGCCACGGGGCAGATAATCTTGCCCGGCGGCGACGGCGCGATTGGCACCGAACAGGTCGGTCGCAACGCCCGATTTATCCGCGTCCAGAACAACGGCGGCGCGGACCGACCCCTGCATTCCAGCGAGATCGAAGCGTTCGCACCTGGCGTGACGCCAAACAACAACGGCGCGCCCAGCACCAACGACATCGCCGACACGAGCTTCCACAGCCTGCAGGGCGTCGGCGGTCACGGCAGCACGAACGCCGTCTTTGACGGCAATCTGCAAACGGGCGGTTCCACCTGGAGCCGCGACGGACTGAGCAACTTCTACACGCTGGACCTCGGCTCGACCCAGGACATGGAAACGATCCGTGTCTGGCAGCGGGCGGACGGTTGTTGCCAGGACCGCTTGTCCAACTTCACCGTTTCGCTGCTGACGGACGACGGCTTCGGAAATCCCGGCGGCCTGATGGCCAGTCAGAGTTTCGCCGGTCAGGCGCCGACAAACACGTTCGCCGAACTCACCTTCGCCGACGCCTTTACAATCGGCGCCGACGACACGCTGAAGATCGAGATCGACGCGACCGCCGCAACGGCCGATCTGCTCTCCGTCGGGGCTGCCGGCCTGGGCGACCTGACCATTGCACCCGGCGCGACGCTCGACGTGACCTTTCTCGGCGGTGAGGCGATGGCTGCCCAGACGTTCAATATCCTCGATTTCGGCTCGCTGGACGGTACGTTCGATACGATCAACCTGCCCCAACTGACCACGCCGGCGCTGCATTGGGACCTGTCGAATCTCCAACAGACCGGCGAAATCGGCATCGCCGCCCCCGAGCCCACGAGCTTCGCTTTGGCCATTCTGGGTTTGTTGGGGTTGGCGTGGTTCGGATGGCGTCGCGGGCGCTGATCGCTAATCTCGATTTCCGGCGGCGAACGGTTCGCCCGGGTTGACGTCGAGAACTTCGCGAGTGGGGCCCACCAGCGACTCTTCGTGGCGGCACGTCCACCGGTCCTGCGGATGAACTCCGCCGACCGTATGTCCGTCCTCGATGACATCGCCGTTCTCGAAGAGATAGAACGACGTGTTCCACAGCATCCCGGCCACGGCGTTGGGATCCAAGCCGTGGAAGTGGCACTGAAGGTCGGGCAGCCCCAGCGCGGTCAGGCCCAGAGTGTCCATGAGGACATCGTCCGCCCCTTCGATCCGGAACAAGCGGACGTTGATGAACCCCCGGAGGTGGTTTTGGATATCGTCCTCCTGCTGAGCTTCGAGAAAAGCCCGGGGATCGACGATCTGTTGCGTCGGCTGCCAGTGGATCGCCCGGCAATCGACGTTCTCCAGCACGGCACGAAGGGCCCCCCGAAACAAACGCACTCGCGTCGGGTAGTCCAGCCCGCGGGACATCAACTCGGACACCAGCAGCGACCCCTTGCAGGCGGCGGCCGATTTCGCCTCGGGCCAAGACCAACTCTGCCCGATCGCTTCGGTCAGGTCGGTTCGGGCCTTACCTTCTTCGGGAAAGGCGATAATGCTTTGCGCGGGGACTTTTCCGTCGGAATACTCGATCTCGTGGTCGAGATGATAGAAAAGGATGAGGTTGCCGCCTTCGGCCGCCTGAGCCATTTCGATGCTGCCGCAGTACTTCCGCATGGACCGGCAAACGGCGTCGCGATCCAGCGCGGGAGCTTCATCGAAGAGCAGTTCCACCGCGTACGCGCCAGCGGACGATGCTTGCATCGTTTCCGTTTCCTTGTCTGGGGGAGGATCCTTGAAAACAAACCGACGCGACCGGCGATGGGCCGATCGCGTCGGGGAGATCTTCGCCGAGTGAGTTTGCCGTTTTGGGGTGCCACGGCACCCACACTTTTTCAACGGCCAACTACGCTTGCTCTTCTTTGTCGAACGAGGCGTCGAACGCCCGGCCGCTGGTTTGGAAGTCGACCCGCTTGACGTACTCGCAGGCTTCCTTCGCCCCGTGGTCGCGGTCCATGCCGCTGTCTTCCCATTCGACCGACAACGGGCCGTTGTAACCGACGTCGTTGAGCGCCCGGATGATCTCCTCGAAATTCACGCCGCCGTGGCCCAGCGAGCGGAAGTCCCATCCCCGGCGGGCGTCGCCGAAAGGCAGGTTGCTGGCCAGGATGCCCTGCTTGCCGCCCAGGGTGACGATGCCGTCCTTCATGTGGACGTGATAAATCCGGTCGGGGAAATGGCGGACGAATTCGGCCGGATCGACACCCTGCCAGATCAAGTGGCTCGGGTCGAAATTGAAACCGAATTCCTCGCGATGGCCCAACGCCTCCAACGCACGCTCGGCCGTATAGAGGTCGAAGGCGATCTCCGTCGGATGGACTTCCAGGGCGAATTTCACGCCGCACTCGGCGAAGACGTCGAGAATCGGATTGAATCGCTCGGCCAGCAACTTGAACCCGTCGTCGATCATCCCGGGCAGCACCGGCGGGAAATCGTAAATCAAATGCCAGATGCTCGAACCGGTAAACCCGTTGACCACGCCGACGCCCAGCTTCTGAGCCGCGCGGGCGGCATTGGCCAACTCGACGGCCGCTCGTTGGTTGACGCCGGCCGGATCGCCGTCACCCCAAACGTGGGGCGGCAGGATGCCCTGGTGGCGGGCGTCGATGTTGTCCAACACGCACTGACCGACCAGATGCGAACTGATGGAAAATACCTGCAT
Source organism: Planctomycetota bacterium (assembly GCA_013202535.1). Lineage (GTDB taxonomy): Bacteria > Planctomycetota > Planctomycetia > Pirellulales > Thermoguttaceae > JABMRP01. The sequence goes on along the minus strand of JABMRP010001100.1, from coordinate 90 downwards.
GCCGTGGCGGTCGAGCAGCTCGCGCTTCTTGGCGCAGTAGTCGTCCTCGGCCAGCGCCTTGTCGACCTCGAAGTGATCTCCCCAGCAGGC
>JABMRP010001099.1 GCA_013202535.1 Planctomycetota bacterium | reverse complement strand
TCATGTAGCCGTCCATCTTGCCGCCCATACCGATCGTGATATTGCGCAGCGCCTGGGCACAGAAGTCGATGATCCAGCCCATCTCGACGTTGGTCGGATCGACGTCCAACCGCTTCAGCCCGATTTTGGCCAGCCGGGCGTCGTCGTAGTTGCGCTCGTGCTGCATCCGGGCGGTCAGGGCGACCATGGCCAGGTTGTGCGAGTTCATAATGGCGTTGATGTCGCCGGTCAGCCCGAGCGAGAACTCGGTCAGCGGGATGCACTGGGCCAGTCCGCCGCCGGCCGCCGAGCCCTTGATGTTCATCGTCGGTCCGCCGGACGGCTGCCGGATACAGGCCACGACCTTCTTCTTCCGCTTGCCCATCCCCTGCAAGAGACCCATCGTCGTGGTTGACTTGCCTTCCCCAAAAGGTGTAGGGGTGACGGCGGTCACTTCGATAAACTTGCCGTCCGGCTTGTCTTTGAGCCGGTTGAGGACCGCCATATAGTCCACTTTGGCGATGTGGTGGCCGTGCGGGAGCAACTCGTCTTTGGTCAAGCCCAGTTCGTCGGCGAGTTGGTAACACGTCTTCATCCGAGATTCGGCTTCTTCAGCGATCTCCCAATCCGCATGTTTCGTCGGGTCCAGAGTCAAGGTTACTCCTCCTCATGGAAATGTAGTGGTAAACTCATGGAAATGTGTTGGCAAACCGCAAGAGTTGCCCCGGGTGGCTCCGTGAAAACTATCACTATATCGGGACGCGGCCCATCTGCAAAGCACTTATCGAATGTAGCGGTCGCAGAAGCTCCGTTTGGCCCGATTGGCCGGCGGCCGATACCCGGGAATTGAACCAGCGCGGCTGCGGAAATAACCCCTGCGAGGCAGGAGGCGACACCCCGGCAATGGGGCAACGAAGTGATTTGGCAGGGTCTACCGTACTTGAGTCGGTCGAACGGGCCGCCCACTTGACGCTGGGTGTCGTCAGACCGGAGGATGACAGACGGAATCCACGCCGGAAAATTGGCACCGACGCGAGAGAAAGGCCATGAAAACAATCCACGTCATCGGTTGCGGCAAGGTCGGCAGAACGCTGGGGCGACTCTGGACGGAACATTCCGTCCTGGAGATTTGTTCCGTTCTGAACCGGTCGCCGCAAAGCGCCCGGCGGGCCGTCGATTTCCTCGGCGCCGGCCGCGCGATCGATAGCTACGGGCAAATGGAACCGGCGGATCTGGTCATGATCTCCACGTCCGACGAATCGATCGAAGGGTGTTGCCGGGAGTTGTGTCGCACGGAAGTTCTGCGGCCCGGCACGGTCGTTTTCCACTGTAGCGGGTCGTTGTCGTCGGAATTGCTGGCCCCGGCCCGAGAACGGGGGGCTTCGATTGCCGGAATTCATCCGGTCAAGAGTTTTGCCGATCCTGCCGTGGCGGTGAAAACTTTTTCCGGCACTTTTTGCGCCCTCGAAGGCGACCCGGCGGCGTGCGAGGTGCTCGCCGACTGCCTGCACCGGTGCGGTGCCAACACGTTTTCGGTCAAGCCCGACCAAAAAACGATCTACCATGCGGCATCGGTCATCGTCTGCAACTATCTGACGGCGCTGATGGAAGTCGGTCTGCGATGTTACGAGAAAGCGGGAATTCCCGCCGACACGGCCATGCGAGTGATCGAGCCGATCGCCCGGGAGACGCTGGACAACGTTTTCCGCCTGGGACCGGCCGAAGCGCTGACCGGCCCCATCGCCCGCGGCGAACGCTCGGTGGTCGAACGTCAATGCGAGGCACTGGGCCAGTGGGACGAACAGATCGAGCACGTCTACAAGAGCCTCGGCCGGATCGCCGTGCAAATCGCCGCGGCCGGGGGTAATGTTACGGAAGAGACGCTGGCGGCGATCGAAGAATTGCTCGCCCGGTGAAGGGTGATGCAAAGACCTCGTTTAACGCCCAGCCGGAGGCGCCGGCTTTGTCGGTAGGAAAAATATGGGGTCAGGCCGGGATTAGGGATTAAGGCTTGCGTTGGTTGCGGTATGCGAGTAAAATCGCGGCATGGCTCGCCCTCTTCGAATCGAGTTTCCCGGTGCGCTGTACCACGTGATGTCGCGTGGGAACGAGCGGCGGGTGATTGTCCGCGATG
>JABMRP010001098.1 GCA_013202535.1 Planctomycetota bacterium | reverse complement strand
TGATCGCCTTGAGCAACTACCTCTCGCGGCTGATCTCGCCGATCGAACGGCTCACCGCCTTCGGCTCGCTGGGCGCCTCGACGGTACGTACCTTCCAAACCCTCGGCCGAGGCTACAACCAGGGCCGGGGAGGATTTTAGCGATATCAGGTCACGGTTCCGATTGCTATTGTCTCGCCGGCCGCTCGGCGTCAGAATGCCGAGCCGCCCGGCAATGGGGTGACTTTGCCGGGCGGATGTCTCCTGCGGGGGGGGGGCGAATCGAACGGGAAACGTAGCGATGTACAAGGTGGGTCTGATTCGGGGTTGGCTAACCGGATGCCTGGTCCTTCTGGCCGGCGGACCGTCCTTTGCCCAGGGCGCGGCGCCGGAATACCGCATCGAGCCGCCCGATATGGTGGCCGTGGAGTTGCGCCAACTCAAGCCCCGGTCGCCCTATCTGTTGGAAGTGTACGACTGCTTGCAGATCGACGTGACCGGCACGCTGCTGGATCAGCCGATCAATGGCGGGTTTCTGGTCGAGGCCGAGGGAATCGTCAACCTGGGTCCGGCCTACGGGTCGGTGCGTGTGGTGGGCAACACGGTCAAGCAGGCCCGACGGCTGATCGCCGATCAGTTGAAGCCGATTCTCCGTCGCCCGAAGATTTCCGTGCGGTTGCTGCGAACCTCGGGCTTGCAACCGATCGGCCCGCCCAATAATCAATACATGGTCGGTCCCGACGGGACAATCAATCTGGACATGTACGGCACGGTCCACATCGCCGGCAAGACCCTGACCGAAGCGGAGTTGGTGATCGAGAAACACCTCGCTCAGTTTCTCGACGGGCCGGTCGTTTCGCTGAAGGTCTCCCACAACAGCAAGGTCTACTACATCATCACTCAGGGAACCGATTTGGGCGACAACGTGGTCCGGGTGCCGATCACGGGCAAAGCGACGGTACGCAAGGCGATCCGCCAGGTCGTCGACAAGCCGTATCGGTCGGACGAGAAGAAGATGAGGGAATTGAAGATCTGGCTCGCCCGACCGGCGCCTGGCAACGTCGGCTGCGAGCAGGTCCTGGAGGTTGACGGGGATGACATCGCTCGCGGCGAGGCGGCCGGCACCAACTACCAATTGATGCCGGGCGACCGGGTCTACATCATGCAAGAAGATAGGGGCTTTGACTTGAAAGAATGGCTGTCTGATTGGTGGTATCGGCTGCGGCCACCGCCTGAGGTTCAACGGTACGGGGGGGGCTCGGGAAGCGTCTCGATGCTACGCGAGTACCAAGAGATCGGGCGAGAACACCGAATCAACGAAGACTGACGTAGGAAGACCGGTCCATGTCCGCTGCTCGAATTGATCCGAGGCTCTTGGTGGGGGGAGTTCTGGTGGTCTGTCTGGCCGTGGCCGGCTGTCAGCCGTTCGACTTCTACCAGGACGACGAGGAACTCACCCAAGCACTGGACCCGGCTGACGAGTTGGCCAAGATCTCGCTGCCGGAATACCGCATCGAGCCGCCCGATCTCGTGGCGGTCGAACTGTTCAAGGCGACTCCCTTGCCGCCGTATTGGCTTGAGGTGTACGACGTCTTGCAGATCGACGTGGCCGACACACTATGGGATCAGCCGATCAACGGCATGTTTCTGGTTGAGGACGGGGGACAGGTGAATCTCGGGCCGGCCTACGGTTCGGTACACGTGGTGGGCACCACCGTGGAGCACGCCCAGCGGATCATCACCGACCATTTGGAGCAGAGTCTCCGTCGTCCGGAGGTTTCGGTGCGGCTGTTGCGAACCTCGGGCTTGCAACAGATCGCCCCGCCCAACAACCAATACATCGTCGGACCCGATGGCACGATCAATCTGGACACGTACGGCACGGTCCACATCGGCGGCAAGACGCTGACCGAGGCGAAGGTGGCCATCGAGCGACATTTGTCGCAGTTTCTCGATTCGCCGATCGTTTCGATCGAAGTATTGGCCTACAACAGCAAGGTCTACTACATCATTACCCAAGGCGCCGAGTTGGGCGACAACGTCGCCCGGATGCCGATCACGGGTGACGAGACAGTGCTCGACGCGCTAAGCCAGGTGGGCGGCATTTCGCAGATTTCCAGCGTGAAGATCTGGATCGCGCGGCCCGCGCCCGGCAACGTCGGCTGCGAGCAAATCCTGCCGATCAGTCGGGACGATATCTCCCGCGGCGAGGCGACCGACTCCAACCGCCAAGTAATGCCAGGCGACCGGATCTACATCATGCAAGACGAGAAGTTCGACTTGAGCAACTACCTGGAACGTCTGTTGGTAGAGCCTTTTCAAAGACCGCCCCGCGACACACCGAATTTCAACACCGGGGGTGTCTCGACGTTACGCAAGTACCAAGCCCTCGAACGACAACAGAACTCCACCCCCCCGATAGAGTAGTTTCCCATGATTTCCGTTGCCCTGTTCGCTCAGGCGTCGTAGAATAACGGGCAGAAGAGAGAATCTCATATTACCCAAACCACGCGGGCATTTTCGCAGCCGGGCGACCGGCAGGGAGATTGAGCCATGAATCGATTGACTTGGACGTTAGGTTTTGCGGTGGTGTGTCTGGCCCTCTTGGCGGCCGGTTCGGTATTCGCCCAGGGATTGCCGGAGGCACCGTTTGGCAACGGTCTGGGGAATGCGGCTGGAAATGTGGCGGGAGCTCCGGGGAGTCCGCTGCCGACGGCCGGAGCCGGTGTCACGGCCGTTTCCGGTCGGGCGACGCCACGTTCGGGTGTCGTGTCGCCGGATAGTCTCCCCGTGCCGCCCACGGCGTATGGGATTTACCATCCCTACAGCCCGCCGCGAGCCGTCGCTACGGTTCCCGGCGCTGCGAGGAATGCCGCCAGCATCCCCAGGAAGCCGTTTGCCGATTGGTCGCCCGCGCCGGCGTACAGCCCTTA
>JABMRP010001097.1 GCA_013202535.1 Planctomycetota bacterium | reverse complement strand
CGCCTGGGGCGAAAGCTCGCTTGGGACCCCGTGGCCGAGAAGATCACCGGCGACGACGAAGCCAACGGCTGGGTGAAGCGGGAGCAGCGCAAGGGGTACGAGATCGAGGGGTAACCTGCCGGTTCGTTTCCGAGCAAGCCGTGGATGTTCCCATCCATGCGGGATCATCTGCACGCGACGCCGAATCAACAGAAACGGCCGGTTGGCCGGAACAGGACTTAACCCCTTTCCGACAAGCCACTTACGGCGTGCATTCAGAGAAGCCGGCTTCGGAGATGATCTGCACGGCGCGCCCGTTTATCCATCTTCCCGCTTTCTGTCGGGGGGTAGCCAGCGAATTGGCGCGCACTTTCACGCCGAATTATTCCGCGTGCGCTTGGCCGGTCGGGGGCACCTAAGGTGTTGTACACCAGGGCTTTTTGTGGTAGTTTCGGCGTTGGCCCCTATGTGAGTTGGCACGCATCGGCGCGCCCGTTTATTCAAATTGGGGTGAACGATAGACAACATAGTTATTTGGCTAAGACCACCAATGTCCTCCACAGATCTCCTTCCCTGACTCGCGGAGAATACTCGCCGTCTCGCACTGCGAATGCTGTCATGGGTTCCACACCACGCACTGAGATAACTCGACTGGAGCAGAGCCGGTTTCAATTCACGCTTCGCGAGCTGCTGATCGCCTTCGTCTTTGTTGCCGTTTTGCTCTCCATCCATGTCTCAACCGAAGGCATCGTTACTCGACTTGTTGTTCCTCACACATGCTCCGGCATCGTTGCCCTCTTGCTCTTTGGGTTATCTGGCTACTTCGCCTGGAAGCGATCGGATTGTCACAATGCATTCTGGATCTTGGTCATCGCGTGGCACTTTGCTTTGATCGACACTCTTTGGCGGCTCATCTCCACGTTTACCATAATCGACAGTCTAACGCCGCCCGCTTGGTGGCTGCTCGCCAAGTACGGGCTCGTCCTAGCGGGCATTACTCTGCCAGTTCTATGTTCTATTCCTACCATTTGCCTGATTCTCTCGCGCATCCAGAAGCCACTGCCCCGTGCGAATACGTGGTTTACTGCCGCCGCCATGGTCGCCTTCGTAGATATTGCCGTTATCGTCTTTTGCACCGTGGCGATCCTCGGTGCCCCTGTTTCGCAGGACGGTACGCTTCACTTGTTCGACCATTACACACATTACCGAGATGCCAAATAACCAGCGCATGCACGCGGAGTCGGCGGTCGGGGTCGAATAGCAATGGAGAGTCATCACCGCCGACCCGGTGATGCGTAACGTTATCTTGCATAGGTACACATGATGTAATGCTGTTTCCAGACGCTGCAATCACGATCCTCCGGCAGGCCCACTGGAGACCCGATGCGGAGCGGGATTTCGAACTGATGTCTGGTGGATTTGTGTGGTCGGATGAACATCTTGGCGAAATCGCGCTCGTTTGCACCGAAGTAGACAATTGGGCATTCCGCGAGGTTATTGCCTATCGCGCATCGCTTACTCGTAACGCTCCTCGCCCCGAATTGCGCGAACCGTGGGATCAACTGCGCCGCGAATGTCCAGACTGGCCCGGCTTCCACCCCGAACGATCTGATCATTCGCTCAACGATGCGCTTGACGCTGAAAACGAGGAGGCAATGCGACAACTTCACCGCATGTCGGACGTTTGCGAGCGGGCTCAACGCATCAATGCCATTCGGGAGAAGCGTAAGAGAAAGTGGTGGAAATTGTGGTGACATGCCCCATAATCAATGGCTGCACCCGGCACCGGTGATTCAGATCGTTAGGAACGGAGATATGAGATGAAGACAACACTGCTCACGGCGTTGCTTGTACTTGTCGGAACAAACGCGAATGCAACAAACCAAGTCCAAGACCTGCTGATTCTCGACTCGAAGATCTACACGATCTCCTGGCCGCAATCACCGTTCATTCTGGAGCCGTATATCAAGAAGCACGGCCTGGAACTGCGCGGTGACCTGACCACGGCGAATTATAACGGTCACTATGCCATCTGGATGGTTCGCGACGGGAAGCTGTACCTCATCGGACTCGATTCCGAAATGTCGGGCAACGCCGCACCCGGCGTGAAGGATCTCCCTGGCTCCAAAGATGGCCGACTCTTCGCCGATTGGTTCACCGGTACGCTCACGCTCAAATATGGCTATTTGCCCAGGAGTTACTCGGCCGCCGAGTCTCGAAAAACAGTAGTGATCAAGTTCAAGAACGGAATCCAGACGAGTTCCCAACAACCACCCCAGCGCGACACGTGAAGACCGCGCGAGCGCGTCCTCAACTTGTGCGTTAGGTGAAACGTCGGATGGAGCGAGATATGAAATTGCTATCCCTCTTGTTCGTCCTCGGCATGTGCGCGACCACCGTGCGTGCCGATGGGTTGTCCCCCATGCCGTTGAAGAACGTCCTTCCCCGGGCTAAGGTCGTGGTGCTCGCGGAAATATCCACCAATGACGTGACGATCGTTGATCGGAAACCCGAGAAAGGTCCCGCCTCGGTTGTCTATACGTGTCGCATCACGGCCAACGTCCTTGAAGAAGTCAAGGCGAGTACACCAAAGGAACTGGACCTCACCTTCACGTTCACGGTAGTCAAGGGTGTGTGGCTCGCATGGCCAGGTTCTGGTCTGGAGCAGCAAATGAAGCCCAAGGAGAAATACGTGCTCCTGCTGACATCACAAGACGACAAGCTGCATTTACTAAGAGCCGAGAACGCAACGGAGCTAGCCACAATCAAAGAGATGCTGAAGGAATCAGAGAGGAAAGGACCAGCTAGCAAATGAGTGCATGGTATTTGTCGCTGGCGTAGGGTGCCCGGTTGCTTCGTCGCCGCAACCCGGGTTGGCTTAGCGGTCGGGGGCGTCAGGGAGGTTCTGGTAGAGCGATTCCCATGTGTCGTGTTGGCGAAGCGAGTCGACGACAATCGGGAGTGGGGCCGCATGAATGCCCGGGAGATCGCGCTCACCGGGAAGATCCGTCGCGAAGTCGAGGGCCATCTCTGGGGTCTTCCTTTCCTCGCGGCGGTCGGTTACTGCGATTTCTGGGATTGTCTCAAGCGGTAGGATTCGATCAGCGGTTCGGCCCAGTCGGCCAACCGGAACTGCTTCTCCAACGGTTGCGATTCGTCGCGAATCAGGATTCCGTCGCGCAACGCTTGCGAGGCCTTTCGAACATTGGACCCTTCCGTATCCAATACGTGGACGATGGCTTCGTAGTCCTCGTCCGAGAGCCGCCCCCGCATTGCCTTGGCCTTGTCTTGAATCACGAGCTCGAGGTGGTAGTTGCGGACGTGATCCTCACCTGCTTCCAGAGCGTAAAGAGCACACGTATTACAGAACGTCACAAACATCCTCGGCAGCCCACCGGAGGCCCGGGCAAGTCTGCGATTTTGACGCGCGCTAATGAGTTTCTCGGCTCCGGCCTCGCGGAGCATACTCAAGTAGAAGCTGAGAGCTTTCTCCTTGAGACTTTCCCCTTCAATCTCCGGCACGGGCAACGGATCGAGAACTAGAACATCGCCCCAAATGTCCTCCATCTCCGCGCTTCGCGCACCGAAAAAGGCGTCGTAGGGGAGGGTTGCAACCACGGCACATGGCAGACGGAGCCAGGCCATGGCGCGATCGATGAATACGCTTTCCTGTGCCTTCTCATCGCGAACCTTGTCCAGGTCGTCCATCAGCAGCAGGACCGGTTTCCCAGCCACGTCAGCAAGCTCTTTGAGGACGACTTCACAACTCTGCACGATAGCGCTGATGTCTATGGAGGCAAGCTCGATCTCTGGCACATATCGCAACGACAGTCGCCGGATGCAGTCGGAATAGAAATCGGATAGTGCCTCTCTCGTTCGGATCCGTCTCAGATCAAGTGCCTTCATTACCACGCCCCATGTGTCCAAATGCGCAAACAGGGGGTTCGTCGGCGTTCTTGGCAACTCGGGCGGCCGTTTGTCTTCCGGCACCAGCTTTCTAAAATGCTCTACCAGTTCTTCAACCAATCCGGGCGGCATGGCACCAAAGTGTTTCGTCCACGACCGAACCGTTGCGTCCAAGACCACCAGCAGCAAGGTGAAGACATCAAGGTTCTGGGCCCCAAGCGTATCGAGAACAGAGCATCGGATCACATGCCGGTCGTTCTTCTTTTCCTTGGCCAGATGGAGAAGCTCGGTCGACTTCCCCACGCCGATATGGCCGGTCAGCAGTATTTTCGCCATCGGATCGGCAGTGACGTGCGTCTTCAACTGCCGCACGGCACTGGAATCCCTAGCGATCCGGGGCATCGCTTTACCGCTCGAACCAGCCGGCGTGTTGGGATTGAGCCGCTGAACGATCGTGCGTAAATCGTCAGTAGTCAGAGCCGGGCCATTGCTCATCGCGACAACTCTTTCCACACTGGCTGCTGAACGCCAGCACTGCTTGAGAAACGTCGATAACCGGGGGTTTCGGCGGTCTTGCCATACCCACCCTATTGACGATACCGTCCTCGCCACCGACGGTCAAGACGTGGTGGGTCGCGTCCCCGCTGGAGCCCGAGAACCGGGGGGTTTTGCTTCGCGCGGCCCGCTTCTGCTCACCTCGTTCCCCGGCTCCGCCCGGGAGCTGAGGTGAATTACGGAAGCCGTTTCTTCAACGCAGTGCTACACCGCGACCTGCTCACAGGCCGAAGCAATCGCCATTTCCGGGGCGATTTCGCCCGGGGTGAACGTGTCGGAAGGGGGGAGCTTTCCGTATCCGAGCTTTCGCAGCACTTCCAGCACTTCGCTGCACGTGGGAAACATCCGGCCGCTGGTCCGCTTGTAGTCGTCCATGGCGTTCATGAACTCGATCTCTTCGCCCGAGTAATCCCGTTCGCAGGTCGTGGGATCGATCTGGCGTCGCCGCGTCACTTTGGCCCGCCGCTGCAACGTACGCCGTTCGACGGCCACCGGCTCTGATTTCTTCCGCCGGTCGGGCGCGTCGCGGCGATCCGACGCGGCGCCTCGGCGGTCCATGGTGACCTCCTGGGAAGCTTCGCAGCGCTTGGCCCCGGCTTTGGCCGCGGTGGCCGTCGTGGCCTTCTTTCTCGGCTTGGGCGAGGAAGCGGCATTTGCCTTCTCCGCGGCAACGGGCCGTTTCTTCTTCGAATCCGCGGTGCGACGCTTGCCGCCGGCCGGGGTGGCCGTCTTCTTCCTGCGAGCCGATGTCGGCTTAGGCGAGGCCGACTTGGCGGTGGTCTTCTTGCTCCGAGAAGCGGTTGCTTTGGTCGACGCGCTCTTTTTCGACTTTGCCACGAGGTTGGTCCCTCTCCACAGTGATCCGTTGCCGTGATCCGTTGCCGTGTGTTGCCTTAAGGCACCCTGTTGCATAAAAGCATCGGAACGACGGGAGGTCAAAGTTTATCGGTCAGGCAAAATAGACAACTACGCTAGTTTTGGCGAATGAGGCAAACCTTTCGCTTTTTGCGGATATTCCGCCTGTAGGGACGCATCGGGCAGGCGGAGCCGATACCATGGTCCACGCGATGGCAAAAGAAGTGCCCCCCGAGCGAGAAACGGGGGCTAGATTGCCCGAAAGACGTACGGCGGCCCTATTGGACGTCGTCGATCACCTGGCCGCAGATATCGCCAAGTTCTTTTGGAGAAACATCTTCGAGCCGTTTCCCCTGCCGATCAAGTTGCTCATTGATCTTGATGGCCGTCTCCTGCATGACGCCGTGGGTTTCCTCGGACCCCCCACACAGCAGGAAGTTCTTACCCCGGGTGATGCGGGTATGTCCGTCGTCACCGTCGAGTCCCAACCCTAATAGAGCAGCCGACTTGCGAGTCTTTTTCGGTTTCTTGGCGGCGTCCACGGCGGATCCTTGCAGGCTGACTGTGTGCTTCCACCCGGGCTACTAAGGGGAGGATGACGGTGAATCGGGATGGAACATGTGGTCGAGCAACTCGCTGGCCGCATCCCGACTGCTCTCGGTGGACGGCTCCTGCACAACCTTGGGATCCTTCTTCTTGCTCTCCTCTTCCTCTTTCTTCGACGATTCGCCCGTGGGATCTTCAAATCCGGCCAGATTCGGGGAGCTACTGCCGGAGGTCCCTTTCGTGAGACTCTCCAGCTTGACCACGCGGGTGTCTTGATCGGCGCCTTCCTCGAGCCACTGCGTAATGTCGAGTTCGTCGACCGCGGACGTTTCGGCGCTCCGCGCGGCGGCCTCCTGAACGCTGTTGACCTTGGGTTTCTTCTTGCGGCCGACCGGGACGGTAATCTGGACGTCGAACTCCAACGGCCCGATTTTCAGTTGATCGCCATTCTTTAACTCCATCGGCTCGGTGATCGGCCGGCCGTTGACCAGCGTGCCGCTTCGGCTGCCGAGATCGCGCACGGTGACTTTCCCCTCCTCCAGCAGTAGGGCGCAGTGGCGCCGGCTCACCTGATCGCTGCGCGGCCGGAGGTGGCATCCCTGGCTGCGACCGATGAGGAATTTCGGGCCTGCCACCGGCAGTTCCCTGCCGGCGCTCTTACCGCCGACGACGATGAGTTTGACTTCCATTGTGCGACACCCATTCTAGCTCAGGACCGAAGCGACCCGTTCCCATGTTCCTAACGTTTGATCCTAGCAACAATCGCCGGCCGAGTCAAAGCAATTCCCCCGCCGGGAGGGGCCATCGAACGGGCGTTTCCGCCTACGTTCCACGGCCGCGCTTCTCGGTCCAGTGATCGGAACCGTAGAGCGTTTCGACCAAGCCGGCCGCCCGGCGTCGTTCGTCCTCGCCCAGCGGCTGCCGCTCCCAGGTCAAATCGAGCCGGTCCTGGAGCCGCGGCAACCAGGCGTCGATCAGCTCGTCGTACGGCACGGACCTTCCCAAGACGTCTTCCAGCGAGGCCAACTCCGGCGCCGAGGAGCTGCGGACTAAGAGCACGCTCCCGTGCTGCAATACGGCGCCGTGGCGACGTCGCTGGGCGCTGCCGGCCACTTTGACGTCGCCCACCAGCACATCGCCCTCGCTGCGCCGCTGGAAGCAGAGAAACGGTTGCGTCTGGTCCGGCGGTCGCGGCGCGGGATCGGACAGTTCCGCGGTCAGCCCCCACCCGCCCAGCACGTCGATCAGCGTGTTGTGGACCGCCTCGTAGAGCATTCTCGGCTCCCGGGCCAGCCGATGTCCGCCGGGTACGACGAAGCCATAGGTCAGTTCGGCGTCGTGCAGAATGGCCCCGCCGCCACTGAGCCGTCGCACGGCCGCACACTCCACACTCGACTCGTGATCCCGCCGATCGTGATACTCCTGAAAATACCCCAGCGACAGCGTCGGCTCCGACCACCGATAGAACCGCCACGCACATCGCCCATTCTCGGCCGCCCATTCGGCCAGCACTTCATCCACGGCCATGTTCCACGGCCCCGGCGCGGGCGCATCGTTCAAAAGTCGGCAGCGAGTCGTCGAATCGTCAGTCACGGCAGTTAATCTCTTAGGGTGATAGTAGCAGGCACACTCCGTGTGCCGTCCGCCCGGGGCGATATGTGGCGTAATCGTTCAGACGGGAAAACTTCTGTTACTTCGACGCGGGGCGCGTGGCCGTGCCCGAAATGACGCGGACCTTGACGCTGTGAAAGACGACGCGGATGCTTCTTCCGGTCAGCCCCAGGCAATGTTTCTCCGGCATGCTCCAGTGGGAGGGCGGTGCCACCAGGGAT
>JABMRP010001096.1 GCA_013202535.1 Planctomycetota bacterium | reverse complement strand
TTCCACACGACCGGCAGCCCCTTTCGGGTCGGCTTCGACCATTTCTTCGGCTACAACTGCCAGCGCCACGCGCACAACTACTTCCCGACCTACCTCTACAACGACGACCGGCGTTTCGAGCTGCCGGGCAACACGGGCCGAGGCGTGGGCGAAACCTACGCGCAAGAACTGATCCAGCGAGATGCGCTCGACTGGGTCCGCCGCCACAAAAACGGGCCGTTCTTCCTCTTCTACGCCGCAACACTGCCCCATGGGCGTTTCGAGATCGACGATCTGGGCCAATATGCGGAAAAAGACTGGACCCCGCTGCAAAAAAACTACGCGGCCATGGTCAGCCGACTCGACAGCGACGTCGGCGGGCTGCTCGACCTGCTCGCGGAACTCAAGATCGACGAGAAGACCATCGTCTTCTTTGTCGGCGACAACGGTTCGTCGTTTAACCCGAATTCGGAGATCGGCCGGCTATTCGATCAGACCATGGGCGGAAAACTGCGCGGCTTCAAGCGAGGCATGTACGAGGGCGCTCTGCGCCAGGCCGCTTTGGTGCGCTGGCCCAAGCAGGTGCCCGCGGGACGTGTCAGCCACGAGCCATGGGCTTTCTGGGACTTCCTCCCCACGGCGGCCGAGTTGGCCGGGACCTCACTGCCGGACGATGTGAAGACCGACGGCCTCTCACTCGTCTCTTTCCTCAAAGGGGGTGACGCACCCCAGCGTGACTACTTCTATTGGGAACTCCACGAAGGCGCGACGATCCGGGCGGTTCGTTTCGGCGATTGGAAGGCCGTGCAAAACGGCCCCAGCCGACCGATCGAGCTATACGACCTGAAGACCGACGTCGGCGAAACCAAGGATTTGGCCGCCGAGAAGCCCGAGCTGGTCGCCAAGGCCCGGGCTTTGATGAAAGAAGCTCGCGTCGACGATCCCAATTGGCCGCTCCGCGACCGCCGCCCACCTCGACCCAAACCGAGTCCCAAACCGAAACCGAAATGAGAGACGCTCCGGTAAACCGACATATACTGCAAACGCCAGCCGCGCGGGCGACCTCCGGCAGACGGTCCACTCACACCAGTGTGTGAGACTTTTCTACTTGGATGGTGCGTCGCGTGAGACGTTCGATCCGACGCAATCGCGGGCGCTCTTCGTGGCCGCAGAACGAAACGGCGCGTCCCGCGGCGCCGGCGCGTCCCGTGCGGCCGATGCGGTGGACGTACATCTCCGGAACTTCGGGCAGATCGTAATTGATCACGTGAGAGATATCGTCGACGTCCAGTCCGCGAGCGGCAATGTCGGTCGCCACCAGCACCGGCGGGCGCTGCGACTTGAATCGAGCCAGGACGCGCTGCCGTACGTTCTGGCTCTTGTTGCTGTGAATCGCCGCCGCCGAGAATCCCGCCCGCTGCAACTGCTTGACGATCTTATCGGCCCCGCGTTTGGTGCGGGCGAAGATGAGCGTGCGCGAGCCGGGCGTGGTGCGGAGAAAAGTCGTCAGCAGCCGCGGCTTGTGCAGCGGCTCGACATAATAGACGGACTGCCGTACTTTTTCCGCCGGGGTGGCGACGGGCGAAACCTGCACGTAGACGGGGCTGCGCAACCACTGGCCCGTCAGCTTGCGAATCTCGCCGGGCATGGTCGCCGAAAACATCAGCGTCTGCCGCTTACGGGGCACGCTCGCGACGATACGCCGCAGATCGTGAATAAATCCCATGTCGAGCATCTGGTCCCCTTCATCGAGAATCAGAATCTCGACGCGACCCAGGTCGATGTGTCCCTGGTTCATCAAGTCGAGCAAGCGACCCGGGGTAGCGACCAGGATGTCGACGCCGGCCTGAAGGGCACGCACTTGAGGGCCCTGGCCCACGCCGCCGTAGACCACCGTCTGGCGCAAACCCGAGTACTTGCCGTAGGTCGCGAAGCTCGCGCAGATTTGCACCGCCAATTCGCGGGTGGGCGCAAGAATCAGCGACCGGATGGGGCGGCGCGCGGCGCGGCCTTTTCCGCTTGGCGCCTTGTTTCGTTCACCCGAGCGATGACTCAGACGCTGCAACGTGGGCAGTGCAAACGCGGCGGTCTTGCCGGTGCCGGTTTGGGCGCAACCCATCAGGTCGTGCCCCTGCAGCACCTCGGGGATGGCTTTTGACTGAATGGGCGTCGCGGTGCGGTAGCCTTCGGAGCGGACGGCACGAACGAGCGGCTCGGCGAGGCCGAGTTCTTCAAACTTCATCAATTCTCTCACTTTGTATACACGTAGACGATGGAAACGAAGCCGTGGAGGACCCCGGGGTCCGGGGACTCACGGTCTTTGGGAACAACGGGCTTTGGGAACAACGGGCGCTACCCCGACCTGGGACCGGCAAACGCGGGCAATACTCCCTGCCGGGTCGCGTGGGGCAGAAAGAGCGCACACCGGTAGACCATCGGTGGTGTGCCTCAGGAGCAAGAGGATCAGTCGCGGTCGAAAGTTAGATACCGGGCGACTTGGTCGCCCCGGTGGCCGCTACAGTCGAAGTTGAATGAACACGGCACGGCTAGAGTCCATGCCGGTCTCGCACCTACATTACGGTCTAAGCATAGCACGCAAACCCCGGCGCGTCAATGGGCGCACCGGGGAGATGATTTGTCGGATCGTCCCGGAATCCAACCATTTCGGTTGTCGCACTTGGTGGTCCCGAATCAGGCCACTCGCACGGATGTCGCACACGGCCCTTTGCGGCCCTGTCCGATCTCGTAATCCACCGTCTGGCCCTCGCTGAGCTCCTCGAAGGTCACGCCGCTGACTTCCGAATGGTGGAAGAACAGTTCACCTCGATCTCCTTCGATGAAACCAAAACCTCGATCCGAAACCAACTTCTTAATCTTACCTTGTGGCATTTCTGCCTCCACTTAAATAAACGTGAAACTCAGCCGACGGCGCTTTTGTCTGGTGACACAGGCCGACGGCACAAAAAAACATGAGCAGATAGAGCCACATCATCGGCCAAAAAAGTTGTGCCCACAGGAGCAAACCTTCTTGCGGACGTGAAGTTCGGCGTCACATTTTGGGCACTTCTTCTTCCAGGATCGCTGTTGGCGGGGGGCTTTCGCGGGCGGTTCTTTCGCTACCGTTTTTTCGGCCGCCATCTCTTCTTTTCGCACCGCCTCCGCGTGACGCTGAGCACATTGCGGATGCGTGCCGGCCGCCGAGTAGGATCGTTTTCCGCAGACGGGACACAGGTTGTGGCCCGCATCGGCACTGACGGGAACAGGCTTTTTGACGCTCATGGATTTAGCTCCATCTCCCGGCCCTGCTCCCATGGAATGTTCTTCGCAAGCCGCGACGCATCCCCGGCGCTGCCGCGCCGAGGAGGCTTCGATGATCGCACGAGAGAGCATGGGTATGCCTACTGCTCGGCGGTCGCATCCTCGGCGGGGTTTGATGCAACCTCTTCAGTGGGGTTGTCGACTTGCTCTTTCTTCTTCCGGCGACGCTCCCGTTTCTCTTCCGCTTTGCGTTTCTTTTCCATCTCGCGGCGCCGTTTGGCGAACGTATTCTGGTCTTTTGCCATGAATCTCTCCCTGTTTCCAGTTGCCGGAGACTTCGGTGAAACGCAGGCTGTTTACACAGGCCGAACGTTCTCGGCGCGCGGTCCCTTGGGGCCGCGACCTTCCTCGTAGGTCACTTCCTGCCCGATGCTGAGCGTTTCGATACTCGCTCCCTCGATCGCGCTGTGATGGAAGAACAGGTCTCCGCGTTCGCCGTCGATGAACCCGAAACCTTTGTCAGCGATCAGTTTTTTGATAGTGCCTTGCGCCATACGACAACTCCTTGGAAAAAAATTTTGGAAATACGCACCTAGACCGTCATCTCTTCACCCAGAGCCCCTTCCAGCCAAGAAAGATCGCGGTCGAACAGTCGAGGGAGAAACCAACCGCAACTTGAGAGATGGGGGCCTGTGGAAAGGCTTGCCGTGACGCAAATCGCCGGGTGACTAGAACGAGAACAAGTGGAAAGCGTTGGGGCTCGCCTCGTTTCTCACCTACATTACCCACTGATCTTAACAGATGCGGCCAGCGAGGGAAACGGGGGGTAAAAACTAACCACCATGGTTTCCGCGGTCATCTGGGCGATGCGACGGTACTATGGTAGGATGCCACTGAAAGGGGGGTAGCGGGATTTAGCTAGCTCTAATGGGTGGGTTCTTGGCCGTGGGTTTGCTGGGTTCGCTCGGGTATTGTAGTATTTCGTACAACTCTTGAAAGTCAATGCGGCCGCCATACAGGCCCGTCGGAACCCACGACATGATCGCCGTTGAGAATCTCGATTTCCGCTACGGCCAGAGTGGCTTCCGCTTGCGGGTTCCGCAACTCGTGATCGAACGGGGCGCCAAGGTGGCATTGGTCGGCCCCAGCGGCAGCGGTAAGACCACGCTGCTGAACCTGATGGCCGGCATCACCTTGCCGTTGGCGGGCCGGGTCGTTACCCACGAGGTTGAGGTCTCGTCGCTGGGGGACGCCGCACGGCGGGATTTCCGCATTCGCCACATCGGGCTGGTGTTTCAGGAGTTCGAACTGCTCGACCATCTGACGGTCCTGGACAATATTCTGCTAGCCTACCGTATCAGTGCCGCGTTGCGGTTGGACACCTCGGTGCGTGATCGGGCCGCACGGTTGGCGAGGGACGTGGGCCTTGGCGACAAGCTCCACCGTCATGTGCGCCGCCTTTCGCAGGGAGAGCGGCAGCGAGTGGCCGTCTGCCGGGCCTTGCTGCCCGAGCCGCCTCTGCTGCTGTGCGACGAGCCGACGGGCAATCTCGATCCGGCCAACAAGGAGCACGTTCTCGATATCCTCA
>JABMRP010001095.1 GCA_013202535.1 Planctomycetota bacterium | reverse complement strand
CGAGCTGTCCACCGCCGCCGAGGTTATTCGAACCGACACCCTCTCGGACTCCAACTGGACGGCACCGCCGGCCGGGACGAGTATTGCGTCGTTGGCCCCGCCCAACCTTGTCGGACCGCCAACCACGACGCACGTGGGCCAGGTCGCCGGCAATACGCTGGTCCCGGGAGACACGTACCACTACAAGATCGCGTATGCCGACGGGGCACTCGGGTCGACGACCGGTACCGAGGGGATTCCGTCGACGGCGATCAATCTGGCGGGCGTTTCCCTGCAGAGTATTGCCGGTGGCGATGCGGTCGACGAAGACACGGTCTACATCGACAACATCCCGTCGGCGCCTCCCGGCACCTTCACGCACTTCCGTATCTACCGATCGACCGACGGCGGCACGAGTTACAACTACGCCGGAGAAGACGTCGTCGCGGCGACCAACTTCACCGACGACGGGGGCACGACCGGCGCCGTGCTGGACGAAACCCGAATGACCGGAAACTACAGCTACTACATCACCTTCGCCAACTCACCCGGCGGCCCGGGTTTCGGAACCGAGAGCCGGCCCGCTCCGATGGTCGGACCGCTGCCGGTGAGCAACGGCCGAGTCACGCTGGAAGACCTGCCGGTCGATGCTTCCGGGCAGTACACCGTACGCCGTATCTACCGGAATCTGTCCGACGACGACGCCAGTTTTCATTTCATCGGAGAAATCCTCGATTCAACGACTCCCAACCTGAACTGGACCGACAAGGCCACCGATGCAATGATCAGCGGCAACACCCAGATCGACCTGGACGGGCCGCGGGCAACCAGCAGTACCCTGCTCACGGAGTTGTTGCGACGCGACGGCGCCGTGTACGAAAACGTATTCACCGATACGGGATCGCTCGAGTTTACCGGCCGAAAAGGCGGCCGCGCGCTGCAGACCAAGAGCCTCACCGTCGACAACACGACGACGGTTCTCGATATGTTGAACTTCATGGAAGAGGCGCTGGGCATTCGCCGCGTTCCGGGACCGGATCCCCTGAATCCGATTCCTCCCAGCATCGCCGGCGTGGGCGACAACCCGGGCGGCTCAATCGTCGACGGGCGGATCCAACTGGTCGGCAACAACGGCGTCGACAACGCCCTGGAGATCGGCTTGTCCGGGATGCAGTTGTACACGGCCACGGGGCAAGAGAATATCAACCTGCCGTTCGGGTCTTCCCAGTCGGCCGTCGGCGAAAGCGCGGTGACCGACTTTCTGGCATACGATTCGCTCGGTATCCCGCTGCAAGTGCGTCTGACCACCGTTCTGGAATCCCGAGACAGTACCTCGACGACGTATCGCTGGTTCGCCGATTCGCCGAACAACGATCCGCAATCCGGCGTGGATATCGCCGTGGGGACCGGTCTGATTACCTTCGACGGCGAGGGCAACTTCCTCTCGGCCACCGAAGACACGGTCTCCATCGACCGGCGTAACGTCTCTTCCGCGTCGCCGCTGGAGTTCGATTTGGACTTCTCCCAACTGTCCGGACTGGCCACCGAGACCAGTTCGCTGGCCGTCTCCCGGCAGGACGGTTCTTCGCCGGGTGTGCTGACCAGCTTCATCATCGGCGAGGACGGGCGAATTCGCGGCGTGTTCAGCAACGGGATGACGCGCGACCTGGCCCAGATTCGTCTGGCCCGGTTTTCCAACCCGTCCGGCCTCGAACAACGGGGGCAAAACCTCTTCGCGACCGGCGTCAACTCCGGATTGCCCATCCAGGGTAACCCCGGCGAACAGGGTATCGGCGATATCATTGCCGGGGCGCTGGAGTTGTCCAACACGGATATCGGAGGAAATCTCATCGACTTGATTCTGGCATCGACGATGTATCGGGGAAATACACGGGTCATTACCACGGCCCAACAGATGTTCGACGAACTATTGGCGCTGCGGCGGTAGTCTTTCCGGCTGCCGCCGGGCGGTTTGGTGTCTTTCTTGCTGATGGAATTCGGACGGGAACCGAGGATGATCAAACTGACGCGACTGGACGGAGAGGCGTTCGTGCTCAACGCCGAATTGATCAGCTACGTCGAATCCCGGCCGGATACGTTCATCACGTTGACCACCGGCGATCGGATGGTGGTCGCCGAATCGATGGACGAAGTATTGCAGCGAGCCGTCACGTACCAGCAGAACAAACACTTGATTCCGGCGCCGGCGGTTTCGCAAGACGCGGCCACTTCGGTTTCCTAGCCACGCGAGGTATTTTCGCTCCATGGATACAGCCAGCATTATCGGGCTCCCGCTGGGGTGTGCTCTGTTGGTCATCGCGATCATGATCGCGCCGGGGGCGTCGTTCGGCGCCTTCTTCGACGCCCCATCGTTCATGGTCGTGATCGGCGGTTCGATTGCCGCCCTATTTATTTGCTTTCCCGTCCGCGCCTTCCTGAATCTCGGACGAATCGTCAAGAACGTCTTCTTCAACACCCCCCCCAATGTGCCCGAGTTGATCGAGCAGATCGTTTCCCTGGCCGAAACGGCCCGGCGCGACGGGTTACTGGCCCTGGAAACCCGGCTGGAGGAGGTCAGCGATCCGTTTGTCGTGCTGGGAATCCAGATGGCCGTCGACGGCACACGGCCGGAAATTATCGAAGATATCATGCGTACGGAAATTGACGCCGTCGCCACGCGCCATAGCGACGGCAAAAGTGTGCTGGACCAAATGGGCCGTTTTGCCCCTGCATTCGGCATGATCGGAACCCTCATGGGGCTGATTATCATGCTCGGCGACATGCGCCCCGAGACGATCGGCAGCGGCATGGCCGTGGCCCTGTTGACCACCCTCTACGGAGCCATTTTGGCCAACTTGTTCTGCCTCCCCTTTGCGGAGAAGCTAGGCTTTATTAACAAGAAGGAACTGGTGGCGATGGAGATCATCGTTCGGGGGATCATGGGGATCCAGTCGGGAGACAACCCGCGGGTCATCGAGCAGAAGCTCAGCACGTTTGTCCCGCCCAAGTTGCGAACCGACAGCCGGGAGGCGGCGTGATCTCATGGCCCTAGACCAAAACAAGGAAGAGGAAAGTGCCGGTATCCCAGAATGGGTCGTCACCTTCGGCGACATGATGTCGCTGTTGCTGACGTTTTTTATCATGCTCTTTTCGATGAGCAAATTGAAGGAGGAAGAATTCAGCGTGGTCGTCGAAGCACTGCATCGACAATTCGGAAGTACCGCGAGCATCGCCTCCGTGGTCCCCGGCAAAGCGATGCCGCTCAACTCGGCAGTGAACAAGTTGGCCATCCTCGGGCGCGCGCGTCGCCAGGATACGATGCGCGGCGGCGACAAAGTTCGCGCGCCGGTCGGCGACAACCCCCAGGTCCAGTCCATCCGAAAGGCTCCCGATCCGACCACCGGAGGAAATGTTTTTTTTAAGGAGGGATTAAGCGAACTCGACGCGGACGGGCGGCAGGCACTGGAAGTGACGGCCGAGGAAATCCGCGGCAAACCGCAGAAGATCGAAGTGGCCGGGCATACGACGTCGCGCCCGCTGGAACCCAACTCGCCGTATCGAAATCATTACGATTTGGCCTACGACCGGTGCGTCAAGGTGAGAGAGTTTCTCATCAACTCGGGCATCGATCCTTACCGCATCAGTATGGTGGTGGCCGGCGACAGCGACCCCGCCTATACCGGAGACGACCCCGTCCTGGCGGCGACCCGCAACGCTCGAGTGGAAGTGAAGATGTACAGCCAATTGGTTCACCGCGAACAGAAGAGAAGCGACGACAACGCCGATACGGCTCCGGACGTACCCCGGATGGATATATTTACTCCCCCGTAGGTGGTGGAAGCAGGCGCGACCCAACGCACTGGTTCCGATAGAAAAACCGACTCGCCGGTCAGCCGGCCTGTCGGTCAACGGTTCCCCAAAACAAGCGTAAAGTACTCATGGCCGATCCCGCGAAGCAACCGACTGAAAATGATCCACTTGCCGAAGATGCGGCCGCCGCCAGCCCTTCGTTGTTGACGAAGCTCCGGTTGCCGGCATTCGTCACCGGCGTGGTCTTGCTGGAATGCGTCATTGCCTATAGTATGCTGCCCTCGGTCAGCGAAGGCGAGGGTCAGGCCAACGCCATGCTGATCGATGAGGACGAAGACGATGATTCGGTTCCCCGAGTCGAGGTCGATCTGGAACAATACAGCATCACGTCGCGTCAACCGGGCTCGTCCACGGCCCTGCGGATCGACTTCCACTTGTGGGGGACCATTGTCGGCGATAATCAGGAGGAATTCGACGAGCGGATGGCCAAATGCCAGCATCGCTTTCGCGAGCAAGTGATTGAGTCCGTCCGCAGCGCCAATCTCGAGGACTTGACGGATCCCGGATTGGGCGCGATTAAGAGGGTGATTTTGGACCGAGCGAACAGGGTTCTCGGCAAACCGATACTCCGCGACATTATTGTCAGCGAGTTCTCGTTTGTCGAACAATGACCGAGCGTGCGTGGCGGGTGGTCGTCGAAGACGCCGCCCCCACGGACAAACGTTGCATGGACGCGCCGAAATAGGAATGGATTCCGATGTCAGACGACGCCGAACTGAGCCAGAGCGATATCGAAGCCCTGCTGAACCAGCCGCAAGGCGATACTCCCGCGCCAACACCTGACGGACCGGCACCCGACGGACCGGCACCCGACGAACCGGCACCCGACGAACCGGCACCCGACGAACCGGCACCCGACGAACCGGCACCCGCAGCGCAGGAGGGAGCCGACGACGCCATGGGGCAAGACGAAATCGAGGCATTGTTGCACGGGGGCGATGCGGCTGCCCCGGAGTCCCGGACCGCGACACCTCCCGCCGCCGGTGACGAGGATAAACTGCTGGCGCAAGAAGACATCGAGAAATTGCTCGATCAGGCCGGCAAGGGGGGAGCCACGGCCCAACCCGAGACGCCGCCCGTACCCACCCCACCTGCACCCGATGGGGCAGGAAGCATGGCCCAAAAAGACGTGGAATACCTACTCCAACAGGCCGAAGAAGCGCTCGACTCGATCATCGCCGCCGACGCGTCCGAATCACCTGCCGGCGTGGATCCGTTCGAGTTCGAGGAGTTCGGTGGCGCACCGGCGTCGACCGAAACCGCCACGCTCGATCTGATCCGCGACGTGGATCTCGACGTGAAGATCGAACTGGGCCGTACGAACATGTATATCGAGGACCTTCTCAAGCTCAAGAGGGGTTCGGTCGTTCCGCTGGACAAACTCGCCGGCGATCCCGTCGACATTTTTGTCAACGGACGTCTGATCGCCCGCGGAGAAGTGCTCGTGCTCAACGACAATTTCTGTGTGCGAGTTGCGGAATTGGTGGCCGGCCAGAACGCCTGCGCGTAAAGAGGCGGGGGCAGGGTAAGGCCACGTTTGCGAAGAATGAGGAAGGAGTCGCGTTGCTGAATTTGCGGTGCCGAGTGGGAAAACCTAACGGATTGACCTACTTCGATATCGGCCCGAACCGGCAGACTCCTTGAGGAAAATCGACCGTCGACAAGGAAAGGCAAGGATGCCTCCGACAACGAACATTGCCCGGGCTGTTCTGGCAGCCTGGTTCGGTTTGCTTCTTGTGGCATTGCCCCGGGGCGTCAGCGGGCAGGATTGCCCGCCGTGGAATGGCTCAAGGCACCAGGACACTCGTCCGGCCGGGGCCATCCAACTCAATGTTCCCCTCGGGGAGGCCGACGCGATCTCGTCAGCCGATCCCGTCCACGCCGGTTATCAGACCCCTCTGCCGGCGCCCCAAACGCAGCCCCGGGGGTATCTGGCGCAACCCGTTGCCTACACCACCACAACGCTTCCGCCAAGCGCATCGGCGGCGGCGAATCGTTACCCGGGCGGCTTAGCGCAACCGCCGGGAGCGGAACGTCCGGCCGACGGCCAGAACGCATCGCCCGTGCCGGCGAAAACAGGACCGGCGGAAACGGTATCGGCGGAAGTCGATCCCCAGACGCCGGCGGCCGGCGAGTCCGGTGCATCGACGGCAATTCCCCTTCCGCCTCCCGTCAAGCGGTCGGCAATTCCCTTGAAACCGTCCGGCGACGGCGACTCCGAATCTTCGCGCAACGTCGGGGGGCTGTCGTCCGTTCTGACGATGGGCATCAGCCTCTCGGTCGTGCTGGGCGTGTTCTTCATCGTTGCCTGGCTGATGCGCCGCGTCGCTCCGGGAGCCTCCAGCGCGTTGCCCGGCGAAGTGGTCGAAGTG
>JABMRP010001094.1 GCA_013202535.1 Planctomycetota bacterium | reverse complement strand
ATGCAGTAATCAGCCCCGAGGGCCACTTCACCGGTTCGCCGGGCGTGGAGAAGGAGTTGGTCTACGTCGTGCAGACCGAAGAAGGCCAAGAGACGCTCTCGCCAGAAGAATTCGAGCAGAAATACGGCTGGAAGAACGATCCGGCGAAGGCTTCGGGCAAAGCGGAAAGCGGAAAGCCGAAAGCGGAATAGCGATGGGTGCGACCCCGCGCCGAGCGGGCTCGGGGGTTTACATCCCCCGGTGCCTCGATCACAATAGTACCTGCCACATCATCGCACCCGTCGTGTATCCGAAGGAACCCGCCGATGCAGAATACGTTCGATCCGTATCACAAATGGCTGGCGATTCCGCCCGAGGATCAGCCGCCGACGCTCTACCGACTCTTGGGAATCGAGGCGGCGGAATTGGACCTCGACGTAATCCACGGGGCGGCCGACGGGCGATTGGCGTTTCTGAAGACCTTTCTCAGCGGCGAACATGCGGCCTTGGCCAACCGGCTGTCGGTCGAAGTGACCCAAGCGAGGCAGGTGCTCGCGTCGGCCAATCGGCGGGCAGCCTACGACCGGGTCCTGGAGTCGGCCAAACCGGCCGGCGCCGAGGAAGATGCTGCCGATGAGCCCGCGGCCAAGACGCCCGGCAAGGCGTCCAAGAGCCGAGACCTCAGCGGCCAGACATTCGGCGAGTTTCTCGTTTCCGAGCGGATCCACGCCGGCCGGCTCGCGCCCGTGTATCGGGCCGTACACAAACCCTCCGGCACGCTGGTCGCGCTGAAGATACTGCCGGTGGAATCGGCCCAACACGACGAGATGGTCCGCCGCTTCCGCCGCGAGCAGGAGGTAACCTGTAAGCTGGATCATCCGAACCTGATCGTCGGCTACGCCTCGGGCGAGACCGAGGGTGTGCGCTACCTGGCCACCGAGTTCGTCATGGGGACCGATCTGAGCACACTGGTGCGCCAGCATGGGCCGCTGCCGGTGGATCAGGCGGTCGACTACACCCTGCAAGCGGCTCGGGGCCTGATGCAATTGCACCTGCACGGCATCTACCACCGCAACGTGAAGCCGGGCAACCTCTGGATCGACATGAGCGGCCGCGTGAAGATCACCAACCTCTTCCTGGCCAAGTTTGAGGAATATGCCCAGGTGGCCGGCGCCGGCGAGGAACTCACCCGCATGGGCCAAACCATGGGCACGGCCGAGTATCTCGCCCCGGAACAGGCGGCCGACGCCAAATCGGCCGACCAACGGGCCGATATCTACTCGTTGGGTTGTACGCTCTGCTTTCTGCTCACCGGTCGACCACCCTATGGCGGCAAATCGATGATGGACAAGCTGGCCGCCCATCGCAAGCAGCCCATCCCCTCGCTGCGCGAACTCCGTAGCGACGTGCCGGCGGAAGTCGATCGGGCCTTCGCACGCATGTTGGCCAAGGACCCGGCCGCCCGATATACGTTCATGGGCGAAGTGCTCACGGCCCTGGATCCCGGCCCACAAGTCGGTTGGTTTCGGCGGCTGATCTCCCGCTTCTGGAATCCGCCGGAATCCTAGGCGTCGTCCGGTTCCGCGCTGGCAATGACCAACTCGCCCTTATGGATGCCCTTGAGCCCCCTCAGGTGGGCTGCCATCGTGCGCAGACGGGCGGCCGGGCCGCGGAGCACGATCACCTCCAGGCAGAGGTCGTGGTTGAGATGGGCGTGAAGCGTGGCGATGACCATCTCGGGGTTGTCGTGCTGCAACTGGGTCATGCGGTCGCGAAGCTGCGGCCGATGATGGTCGTAAACCAGCGTCAGCGTCCCGGCTACGTCTTGGGAGTTCGATTCCCAGGCGTCGGCCGTCAGCTTGTCGCGCAGCAGTTGGCGGATCGCTTCGCTACGGGTCGCGTATTGTTGCTGGCGGCAGTACTGCTCGAACTGTTCCAGCAGGTCGCTTTCCAGCGAAACGGAAAATCGAACGATTTCGGACACGGTACGGCTCTCCGGGGGCGTCGACGATCAATCGATCTCGTCAGTTTACCCGGTCGCACGGCTCTCTTGCTAGTAGTCTCTTACGCCCCCGCGCGGTAGCATGGACGGAAATCGAATCGTCCGCGCGACCTTTCTCCCGACGAGAACCGGCATGAATAAGAAACGACTCGTATTGCGATGTTGCCTGGTCACGGTCTTGGGGCTGGGCGCCTGCTGTGGGCAAACGCCCGACCCGCCCGACAGCCGGACCGTTCGCTTGCCGGCCACGGCCGATATCTGGCTTTCCGACGCGATGCCCCAGGAGCGCACCAGCAGTGCGGGCAAGCATCCGCGGATGAAGCTGAAAAACATCCAGGAGATGGGGGCGATTCGGTTCGACGCCACGGCGGCGGCCGGTTACCAGGTGCGCGCCGCGCGATTGTTCCTTCGCCGGGCCGGTCAGGATAAACTGCGCTACCTGCGCATTTCGACGATCAACCAGGATTGGACCGAAGGCAACAGCCACGTGTCGTACGGTCCGGCCGACGGGGCGACCTTTCTGGCCGCTTCGGTCGAGGGCGAAAAGAGCCGCCCATGGGCCTGGCCCGGTTCGTCGTTTGCCGACGTGACCATGTCGTCGGGCAATACGCTGGGCTGTTGGGCCGCCCGAAAGGAACACGACGACGGTTGGATTTCCGTCCCCTTGACGGCCGACCTGATCTACGCGCTAACGACTGGCGACACCGACGGGCTGGCGGTGATGGACGGGGGGAATCCGGCCAATTTCAACAACTTCATCTTCACCAAGGAATCCGGCCCCAACGCGCCGTACATCGAAGTGGCCTTGGGCGAGCCGCTGACCGCCGTGCCGAAGAAGCCGGTCGTCTCGGCCACGGCCGCGCCCGAGCGAGCCGGCTTGGGCCAGGGGGCCGTCCGTATCTCGATCGAAGCGGACCCGGACGTCTTCTGCTGGCAGCTTCGGCGCGACGGGCAACCGGTTCCTCGCTGGCAGGTGAAGCACCCGGCGCGGAGCGGCCCGACCGTTTTCTATCTCGAAGACCTTCAACCCCGGCATACCTACCGGTTGGAAGTGACGGCCACGAGCCGCGGCGCGAAGCGCTCGCCGCCGGCCGAAATGACGGTCCGCAGTTCGCCGGCCATGCCGGTGGATGCCGGTCTGGGTAAGTTCGTCCGGACCGAGGTCAAGAGAACCCGAACGCCGAGCAACGGGCCGCTTGCCGTCTGGCCGCTGCCGGGAT
>JABMRP010001093.1 GCA_013202535.1 Planctomycetota bacterium | reverse complement strand
GACCGCCGGCTTCGCATCCACGGCTGGTCGTTCCCCAAGAGCCACGTGCCGACCAGTCCGCTGGCCCAGTACGATCTGACCGCCGACGGCGATGTGCCCACGATCGGACTCCTGCACGCCGACCTGGACGTTCCCGGCAGCCCGTACGGACCGGTGACACGAGCCGAACTCGACGCCCAGCCGATCACGCTCTGGCTGCTGGGACACGTCCACCGGGCCGAGTATCACGAAGCCGGTTCGGGGCCGGCCGTGCTCTACCCGGGATCGCCGCAGGCGATGGATCCCGGCGAGACCGGCCCGCACGGCCCTTGGTTGATCGAGGTCCACTCCGCGCGGCGCGTCGAGGCGACGCGTTGGGCCATGTCGAAGGTGTACTACGACGAGGTGGCGGTCGACTTGACCGACGTGCAGACGAACGAGGAGTTCCAGAGGGTCCTGTCCGATCGCGTGCGCGAACAACTGCGCTGCGTGGCCGAAGACGGCGGGCCGCTGGAGTACCTCTCGTTGCGTTTGGAGTTGACCGGGTACACGCCGCTTTGCAGCCAGTTGGACAATCTCATCGAGAAGATAGTCGAGGAGTACCATCCTTCGCTGGGCGAGGTGACCGCCGGAATCGACAAGATCACCAACCACACGACCCCGCCGATCGATCTGGAGGAGTTGGCCGCCAAACACGACCCGCCCGGCGTGCTGGCCCGCACGCTGTTGAGTTTGCAGGCGGACGAGACGGGCGAGAACGTGACCGACTTGGTCAGCGCGGCCCGGCGCAAAGCGATGGAGGTCCATGCAGCACGGGGTTATACGCAGATTTCCGCCGATCCGGCACCCGACGACGCGGCGGTCCGGCAGTGCTTGATTCGCCAGGGCACGCTGCTATTGGACCGGCTGCTGGCCCAGGAGCGGAGCGAATGACGCGAGGCACATTACATTTCCAGTCGATCGAGATACGCCGCATGCCCGGCTTCCCCCGCGGCGGGCTGAAGGTGGTCGACCTGTGTCCCGGCGTCAACGTGATCTATGGCCCCAATGCCTCGGGCAAGACCACCCTGGGCCGGGCCATTCAGCAATTGCTGCGACCCAAGGATCGCATCAGCCAGCGAGCGTCGCTGACCGCCTCGCTCGAAAAAGACGGCACGGCGCTAGCCCTGGAGTACGACATGGGCAGCCTGCGCTGCCAACGCCGCGAAGATGGGGTCCCCACCGATTACCCTAATCTGGCTCCGCCGGAAATCGGCAGCCGTCACGTCCTCGCACTGCACGATCTGGTTCATTCTGCAAACGAGGGCAAGGCGGCCAGGGAGAATAACCAACTGGCCGGGGAGATCGTCCGCGAATTGGCCGGCGGGTACGACGTGGCCGAGGCGAAAAACTCACTCGGCTATCGCGAAACTCCCTTGAGCAAGGGCAAGGCCGCCAAAGAACTCGAAACGGCCCGGATTGCCGTTCGCCAGGCCATGGCCGGTCAGGAAGAACTCCTGGCACGCCAGCAATCGCTGAGCGGATTGCGGAGCGACAAGGATCGGGCCGAAAGTGCCAGCGCCCGCCTATCCGTGTTGGACAAGGCGTTGGAACATGCCGCGGCGCGGGCGGAAGTCGAGAGATGTCGCCTTCGTGTCGAGCGCTTTCCCAAGGGTGTCGAAAAGACCACCGAGCACGACGTCGAGCAACTCGACCGACTCCAACAGACCATCGCCGAGGCCGACAACCGCCGGCGAGATGAACAGCGCAAGCTGGCCGACGCCCGGCAGGCGAAGCAAGCATGTGATCTTCCGGAAGAAGGCGTGCCGGCGCACGCCGTCGAGGCGCTGCGAAAGAAGTGCCAGCGGCTGGATAAGCTCTCGGAGAACATCCGCCGCGAGAAGGGCAATCTCGATCGGGCCGTTGCCCAAGCGGACGAAGCCCGGCGGCGAATCGGTCCCGAGGTGTCCGTCGAGCAGGCCAACGGTCTCGATTCGGCTACGGTGGAGGAGTTATTCACCTTCGCCCGCGGTGCGGAAAAGCTCCGTGCCGGGCACGAGGCGAAACGCACGCTTGCCGATTGGCTGGGCACTGATCCACCGCCGGAGGACATCCCATCACTGGACGAGGGGATCCGGCTGTTGCGGCAGTGGTTGGTGGAGCATGAGGCCGCGTCGGCCAGAAACGACGGCCACCGCCAGACGTTCACCGTCATGGGCGTCTTGACCGGCGTGGTTTCGATCGTCATGGGACTGGCCGTTCATGCCTCCTGGTGGCTGTTGTTGGCGGTGGCCGGCGGATGGCTGGCTTGGGCCTTCTGGCCGCGAAACCGGGCCGATCGTACCGAGGAGATTCGCCGCGACTACGACAACCTGGGCGTCGGCGCTCCTGACCCATGGGACGTCGCCGGCGTATCGCGCTATGCCCGCGAGCTTCAACAGCGACACGACGAGTCGACATTGCGACGGGAAAAGGCTCTGAAGTGGGGCGATCTGGACAACCAGATCGTCGAACTGGAAGAAGAGCAGCAGCGGTTCGACGGCCAGAAAGGGGCGTGGACCGAGCGATTGGGGATCGACGCCGACGCGTCCGAAGCCGAACTCGCGCTGCTGGCCGACAACATCCGCCGCCTGGCACAGGCCCAACACGACGCCGCGGCCGCCCAGTCGGACCTCGACGGAGCCGACGAAGCGTATCGGGCCTTGTTGCGGGAGATCAACGGGGAGCTGGCTCCGTTGGGCTTCGAACCGGGCGACGATCCCGAGACCGTCGGCGCGCGTGTCGAAGCGTTGAACCGTCGTCGAGAGTCGCACGAGGCCGCGGTGCGCCAAGTTGCCGATGCCAGCAACGCACTGGACCGGCTGGCCGAGGACGGGCGCAAGGCGAGCGAGGAGTTGACCGCCCTGTTCGACCGCGTTGGCCTGACATCGGACGAAGAACCCGAGCTTCGCCAATGGGCCGGCATTCGTCGCGAGTACGATGAGGCGACGCGGAAGACGCGGAACGCCGAGGACAATCTCCAGTCCCTCCGGCAAGCTCTGGCCGACCACGCCGACCTGCTCCAGCGGTCGGCCGAGGAGCTGGAGAAGGAAAAACGGCAATGCGCCGAGCGGGCCGAGCGGCTGACGAAAATCAGCGAGGAGATCGGAGCGATTGGGCAGGACGTCGACAGGGCCCGGCAGAGCACCGATCTGGAGGCCCGGCTTGCCTTGCAACGGCAGTGCGAGGACGCGCTGGGCCAGCAGCGTCAACAGGATTACGACGCCCTGCTGGGCAACGTATTGGCCGATCATATCGCCCACCACGAACAGGAAACGGAGCTTCCCGCCGTCTTGCGCCGCGCCCGCGAGTTGTTCGCAAAGATTACCCACGGCCGATACGAATTGCACGTCGACCAGGGCAATCCGCCGGAGTTTCGCGCCCTGGAGACGGCCGGCCGGGTGGGGTTGGCGCTGGAGGAACTTTCCAGCGGGACGCGCCTGCAGCTTCTCCTGGCGGTGCGAGTCGCGTTTGTCGAACGTCAGGAACAGGGGGTAACAGTACCCTTAATCCTCGACGAAACGCTGGGCAACAGCGACGAACGGCGCGCTCGGGAGATCATCGACGCGGTGATCGAAATCTGCCGCGACGGCCGGCAAGTCTTCTATTTCACCGCCCAGCACGACGAGGTGGGTAAGTGGCGAGAGCTGTTGCGATCCTACGACGACGTGCCGAGCCACGAGATCGATCTGGCCGAGGTCCGCCAGTTCAGCCACACGGAGCGCGTGCCGCCGATCGAGTTCGAGGCGCCCGAACCGGTCACCGTGCCGCCGCCGGAGGGAACGGATTGGCGCGAGTACGGCCGCCGGCTCAACGTGCCGCCGATCGATCCTCGCGGCTCCTCGGGCGAAGTCCACCTGTGGTATCTGATCGACGACGTGTCGACGCTCTACCGGCTGTTGAAGGGCGGGGCGAACAAATGGGGCCAATTCCGAACGCTCGTGTCCTATCATCAGATCGAGGGAATCTCTCGGGAGTCGGACGTCTACCGTCGCGCCGAGGCGGCCGTCGAACTGATCGCGGCGGCGTCCCGGCACTGGCAAACCGGTCGCGGCCTGCCGGTGGATCGACAAGCGCTCGCCGACTCGGGAGCCGTTTCCGAGACGTATCTCGATCGCGTTTGTGAGTTGGCGGGCGAACTGTCCGGCAACGCCAAGGCGCTGATTGATGCTCTGCGGGCCGGCTCAGTCAAAGGGTTCCGGACCGACAAGCGCAACGAACTCGCCGAGTACTTGGCCGCCGAAGGATACCTTGACGAGGACGACGTCTTGACCGCCGAGCAGATCCGCGAGCGAACTCGGCTGGCCACGTTCTCGGCCATCGACACCGGGCTGATTACGCCCGAGCGATTCGAGCGGTTGGTCGCCGCGGTTTGCGCGCCTGCTTGACGGATTGGGCAGTTTTTCGGCTACGGGAAGCCACCGTCAACCACGCACGCGGACGGACGATTCGTTGACAATCCACAGCTTGAACCTACCCATCACGCAGCCCCGGTTGGCAGGGGCACGGTCCGCTCACGAGCCAGGTCGGCCGCGTAGGCAATGGTGGCCTGCACGTCTTCCTCACTCAACGACGGATAGCTGCTGAGGATCTCTTCCGTTTCGATGCCGGCGGCCAGATTGTCCAACACCACGGAAACCATGATTCGCGTGCCTTTGACACACGCTTGGCCATGGCAGACGGCCGGGTCGACAGTAATCCGCTCTTGCCAATTCATCGGTCATTCTCCGAATGGGTCACGTTCCACGCTTTCTATTCTACCCCACTACGGCCGGAACGGGGAGGGATAGTCGGCCGCCCGAAGTGTCCGCCCGCTTGCGACGGGTTGGCAGCGCTCATAGGATGGATGGGAGAAGGAGGCGCGATACGCGGGACGTTTGCCTGGACACTTGTACCCCGACGGGCCGGCCTTCTCCTCCGCACCGTGGCGTCAGGGCGAGACGGTCTGAAATCCGGAGGTTGTCCATTGGCTCCCGTCTAACTCCCCGGGAACACCACCCCGGTATCCTCCAATTCTTCTTTCAGGAGAACTTCACCATGTGGACGGGAACACGCCGCGACTTTCTTCGCACCAGCGCCGCCGTGGCCGGAGCGACCGGGTTGGGATTCAAGGCGGCCTACGCACTGGCCCAAGCTCCCGCGGGACAGCGGCCGCCGCGCGACTCGGGCGTCGAGGTGCTCAACCCGCGGCATCGGGTGCCGCTGTCGTTTTTCATCGACGACTCGACCTGTCTGGTCAACATGGGCCGATTCTGCATGCCGCATTTTTCCGCGGCCTGGCCCAATCGCGAGGACTACAAGAAACCGTGGAAGACCTGGCCCCGCGAAATCCCCGACGCCTTCGTCCGCCGGTTCGGCCAGTGGTGTGCCGAGCACGGGGTGAAAGGCAAGTACAGCGTGGTCCCCTTTCCCGCCTGTGCCGGCCGGCTCGACCGCGAACTGCCCGGCTGGTCGAAACGTCAACTGCACGACAGCCTCAAGCTGGTTCGCGAGCTGATGGTTCCCAATTGGGATATTCACCCCGAGATGATCACGCACACGCGGGTGATCGACCTGGGGACGGGCAAGCCGCTGGAGCCGCTCAGTCCGGCCACCATGGAGAACTGGTATCCGGCGACGAAGAAGAGCGTCGACGAGTTAACCGCTTATCTGGGCTACGCGCTTGGGATCCTCAAAAACTGTGATCTGCCCTGCCAGGGGATCACCACGCCGGGTGGTTTCGGCAATCTGGTCAAGTCGGAACTTTCGCTGGCCGTGCATCAGGCCGTGACCGAGGTGTACGGAACCGAAATCCCCCATTACTTCAAGTACGTTTCCGGTGGCGACGAGAGTACCCAGCCGAAGCTCGAGCACGCCGAAGACCTGGATACGGACAACCCGCGCGTGGTCGTCAACGTTCCGGCCGGCACGGGCGATTGGTTCGGCGGCTGGGACGGCGACCGTCAGCCCGAAGGCCATCGCTACGCCGCCGACGATGCCGGCAGCGGCCGTTTGGTCGATTTGATCCAGCGCGGTCAGCCGGCGGTGATGCTCTGCCACTGGCCCGGCATGTACACCCACGGCACGGAACAAGGTTTCAAGGCCTTGCAGCGAGTCGTCCTCGCCTTGGAAAGCCGCTTTCGCGACCGCACCGTCTGGATGAAGATCAGCGAAATCGCCCGCTACTGGGCCGCCAAAGAGCTAACCCGAATCGAGCGAACCGCCGGCCGCATCACGCTCACCGCCCCGTTCGCCGCGCCCAACTTCACCGTTCGCCTTGCCACTTCGGCGAAGGGACCCCCGAAACTCACCCACAACGGCAAGCCGATCGCACTGGCCGAAGTAGCCACCCCCCGCGCCCTGACCGTCGGCACGTGGCTAAGCCAGGAAGACGGGCAGATCGTCTGTTTCGATCTGCCCAAGGGGCAGGTGGAAATGGTCGTTTAGTGGGGCCGTGACCATCGTTACGAGGCTGATAGCGCATCATGTCAGATAGCTATGAGCATTCTTGGTATTGACAAATGAGACATGCACAGTATCATTAAGATACAGCATGACCGCCATACCGAGGATACAAATGCTCCCATCCCTTGATGTAAACCGGCTGAAGAGTACTGCGGACGCGCAACATCTTACACAAGCAGCACTTGCAAGAGTGTCCGGCGTTTCACGGGCGCAACTCGCGCGCCTCTTCGGACGTTCCGAGGCGTCCGTGCGCCCCGCGACCTTGAAGCGTTTGGCCGACGCGTTGGGCGTGGATCCCACCAAACTCCTGGTCGGAGGCCCGATCGAGGCGTACCGGAAGCTTGTTGCCGAGAAGTTCGCGCAGGTCGATTTTCGCGGATTGGGGCTAGCCCGGGTGAAACGTCAGCCGATCGCGGAGATCTACGTCGATCTTCCAATTCGACAAGCGCAAGAGAGCGACGATGATTGTCGTCGAGCGGAATCCTGTGCCCCGGCCTCAACGTCTGACCCGCAGCAGCCGATTCTCGCCACCCAGTGCGTTGGGGCCCACGACCGGGTCGTCCTTCTGGGAGGTCCCGGCAGCGGCAAGACCACGGCCCTGCGTTTTCTGGCACACGGTCGGGCGGCCAGCGACGATGCGGACCGTGAGATTCCTATCTACATCCGTTTGCCGGACTTGTGCCGGGGCAGGGATCTGGACCAACAGGTCGATCCCGTCAAATTCGTCGCGGCTTGGGCCGCCGGTTCCGGCTGCCCCGACGTCGAACCGTCGCTCGCCAAGGAGTTGGCGGATGATAATCGCCCTTGTCTTGTGCTGCTGGACGGGCTCGATGAGGTCGGGAGTGAAGGGGAAAGGGCGTGGTTGATCGACTGCGTTCGGGCGTTTGTCGATAAATACCCGAGAAACCGGTTCGCCGTCACGTCGCGAGTTGACGGGTTCGATTCGGCTCCTTGGCGAGGTCTCGGGTTTTCCGTTTTTCAGATTCTCCCGTGGCGGGAAAAGGAACTCAAGGCGTTCGCCGGGAAGTGGGTGAAAATCCTCGCCCGCGACAAAAACATGCCGGAGAAGAAGATCGAGAAGACCCTGGAAACTGCGATCTTCTCCAACCCGCGGGTTCGCGCGCTGGCGACCAACCCGTTGATTCTCACGCTTCTGGTGTTGCTCAACGAGGCACGCGGCGGAACGCTTCCCCGTCGCCGGGTCGACCTTTACGAGAAGGTGGTGGACGTTTTTCTCGAAACCTGGGAACGTAACAAGCAGTCGCCGGTCACGCTGGGCGACGTGGGTGCCGTCGACCTCGACGCGCGCGAGTTTCGTTGGATGCTCTCCGACTTGGCCCTGGCCATGCAGAAGGCCGACCTAACAATTGCCGCCCGGTGGTGGCTGGCCGAGAGGATACAGGGGTATCTTCAGCAGAAGCTCGGGTTTGCGCCGGAAGAGGCCAAGAGCGTCTGTGATCGGATCATCCGCTATCTCTCCGAGCGGACCGGGCTGATCGAGGAACGGGGCCCTGACCTGTTCGGGTTTTCTCATCGAACGCTGCAAGAATACTTCGCTTCGCTGGGCATCATCGACGAAGCAGACGCTTCCTCCTCGCGGGACGTGACGAGTTGTTTGCGTGAATATCTGTTCCACCCCCAATGGATCGAGGTCGTTCGACTGGTGGCGGCACGGCTTACTCCGCCGGTGGCCGAGTCGCTGTTGTCGACCATTCTGGACGATCCCGACCCCGTCGGCCGTTTCTTGCGTCGTGGACCGTTGCTCGCACTACGATGCCTCTCGGACGGCGCATCGTTGGCAAACCGGCAATTGGTCGCCGGTGTTTTCGATTCGCTTGTCGATCTCGGAAGATCGCGATGGCTGGGCATTACGCTGCAGGCGATTGACGTACTGCAGAGCTTTGAAGGGACAAGATGGCACAAACCGGCGCAGGAGAGTCTTACGGCCATTCTGGACACTGCGGAGAAGCATCTCGACGCGAACGAATATGGATGTCTTCATGGACAGGCCTATTTGAGAGAGATCCGCGAAGCGGCCCTAGAGCAACTCCCACCGGTCCTCGAAGCAGGAGCGGCACAAGAGGCCGTTGTCGACTCGCACGGTAAAGAATGCCGTATCGTGTTCCTCAACGGCGCGCTCTTGACGAAAGAGCCCCGCCGATGGCATTCCAGCGCCAATACTCTCATTGAGGATCCGGACCAGAGTATTCAACTGAAAGAGACACTGGTGCGAGAACTCGGTCGGCGGGTCACCACGGATCGTCGTGCGCGACGACGATTGCGCGGAGTTCTTCAACTCAGCAAAGACGCCCGTCTGCAGGTGGCCTGCGTATGGGCGCTGGCAGGGCGCACCGGAGGTAAACGCAACGCAAAGTCATTACTCCGGGTCCTCGATCAAGATTCTGACCAGAAGGTCCGTCACGCGTGTGCTAGTGCCCTTGGCGACGTGGCGGCCGCCGATTCCTCGCTCGGCTCCTTGGTCCGCCGCCGGCTCATGGAGATCTTTCAGGGTGATCAGCCGGAAATTGTGCGCGCCGGAGCGGCACGGGGGTTGGCCAAAGCCATCGGCTTGCAACCTTCGGTTCTCGAAGCACTGTACCGATCGGCATCTCTGGACCGTGAACCGAACGGAGTCCGAATTGCCTGTGCTTGGGCTTTGGAGTCGCAAATCGGAAAAGACGCGGCAATCGGCGATACTTTTCGGTCTTGGCTGGAAGGTTCCGACGTTCCCGGTCTTCAGCAAGTCGCGGCTGAATTGCTGGCCACGGCCACGGTGGACGAAAAGCTGGCCTGGGACCGCGGGGTCGTTGAGAGAATTGAACACGTGTTGATGAATCTGGACGACCCCTGCCCGTGCGCGTGGCAATGCCTTGCAGGAATCGCCAAGGCTCGCGAGGTCCGTCGCGGCCTGCGGTTGGAGACCGTGCTTCGCCAGTCGCTTGAACCAACCGCCGACCAAATCGAAGTGGCTTTCGTTTTTGGGTCGACCGCGCGAAACCGGCAGACGGAAGACAGTGACATCGATCTGCTGGTGATCGGTGACGTCGGCCTCAAGGAACTTTCCTCACCGCTTCGCCAAGCCGAACGAACCCTGGGTCGCCGCATCAACCCGGCCATCTACACACGGGATTCCTTCCGGGAGAAATATCAGGCGGGCAATCCGTTCCTGGCGGACGTCTATCGCCGCGAGAAGATCCCCGTAATCCAGTCAACGGAGAACTTGTCCCAGACGGAGTTGGACCATGACCTTAGAGCAATGGTTGCGGAACGGGTGGCTTCTACGGAATGACGCGACGCTTGCTGAAATTCAGCAGTTGCTTCAGGTCCTCGAATTTGCATCTCGCGAGAGGCCGTGTTAGCATGGATCCTGGAGCGCTGTGTCGAACATATCCCAAACCACGGCAGCATGTTGCGCTGTCTGAGTTGGGTGATGCGTTCTGCTTCAGAGACACACAACCGGCGACCGAATTCCATGATCCGTCTCCCGCACGATTCCACCGTGGCCGTGATCTACCGTGTTGTTGCGGTGGGGGCGTTCTTGCTGGGCGGCGCGACGGCGACGGCCCCGGCGGAGGAGGAGCCGTTTGCGGCGGAGGATGACGGGGTTCCTTGGAATCTGACGGATCCGCCGCGACCCTTTCACGAGACTTGTCTTGACGACCCGTTCCGCGGCTCGGGTGGGCTGAGCCAAGAGGAGGCCGCGCGCTGGCTTGAGCCGGTCGAAGACCATCCCATGGAGTTGGCCGAATCCAACAACGCCCACGGCCGCGCGGTGACGCTGACCGGTCTGGCCAGACTTCGATCGCCCTGGGTCGCCGACAGTGTGTTGCGAGTGTCGCTCTCCAGCGCCAAGCCGACCAAGCTGCTTTTCTGGACCGGCGGTGAGGGTATCGCCCTGTATCGCTACGGATCGGCGCAACGGTACGCATGGGCGGCGTACCACACGACTCGCTG
>JABMRP010001092.1 GCA_013202535.1 Planctomycetota bacterium | reverse complement strand
TTTTCGGACGGGCCATTGGAGTGCGCCGTGAAAAAGGGGGACAGGCACCTCGCGGCAACCGTCTTGCCGAGGATTTGACGTGCTTTGTGCTCGGAGCCAGTCCCCCTTTTTCACTCCCGTTTACGGTTTGACACAACGTCCCCCCCATTCTAACATTCTAACATGAACGGCCGATGCTGGTAACCGGCCGGGTGGCCGAAGGAAGAGCCACCGGCCTCCATTTCCCGATCCACACGGAATCGCAATCCATGCTTCATCTCAAAACCTGGTCGCTGGCCGTCGTGGCGTGTCTCCTGCTGGCTTCTCCCGCCGCCGGTCAGCCGGATCCGGCCGAGAGCCCACCCGAGAAGGCCGGTTCGATCGTCATCAACGTCGACCAACATGGCCGTATTCTGGTCGCCGGAAAAGCCGTTTCCCTCGAACAACTCGGCGCGATACTGAAGGAGAAAGCCGGACAAAGCGACCAAGACGTCGAAGTAGCCATTCGGGCGGATCGGCGCTGCCAATACCAGCACGTGATCGGCGTGCTCAATGCGTGCAAGGTCGTCCGCGTACAAAATGTGACCATCAACGCCGATGCCACCAGCGAAGCAGAGGCCGTCGAGAACCCCAACGTCCTGCTGATCCTCGTCGACGATCTCGGCTACGGCGACCTGAGCGCCTATGGGGCGACCGATCTGGCCACACCACACATCGACCGGCTCATTGGCCAAGGCATGCGGCTGGACCGATTCTACGCCAATTGCCCCGTCTGTTCGCCCACCCGGGCGGCCCTGCTCAGCGGTCGCTATCAGGAGGCGGTCGGCGTGCCGGGCGTGGTGCGAACCCGCTGCCGAGACTCCTGGGGGTTTCTTACCTCCGATGCCGTGCTCCTGCCGGCAGTGATGAAGCCGGCGGGCTACCGCACGGCCATGTTCGGCAAGTGGCACCTGGGCCTGGGCGAGCCGAATCTGCCCAACGGGCACGGCTTCGAGCATTTCGAGGGTTATCTTGGCGACATGATGGACGACTACTACAAGCATCGCCGCCATGGGATCAACTACATGGACCGCAACGGCGAAGAAATCGATCCGCCTGGACACGCGACCGATCTGTTTACGGATTGGACCTGCCGTTGGCTGGAAGGTTACACCGACGAGAAACCCTTCTTCATCTACCTGGCCTACAACGCCCCGCACAGCCCCATCCAGCCGCCCGCGGATTGGCTTGCGCGTTATCGTGAAAAACATCCCGACGTACCGCTGAAACGGGCGAAGCTGGCCGCGCTGATCGAACACATGGACGCCGGGATCGGCCGTGTGTTGGCCGCGCTGGAGAAGTCGGGCCGCGCCGGCAACACGCTGGTCGTGTTTACCAGCGACAACGGCGGCGCGCTGCACTACGGAGCCAACAACGGGCCAACCCGCAACGGCAAGGGGACCACCTACGAAGGCGGTCTCCGCGTGCCGATGTGTGCCCGTTGGCCGGGCAAGATCGCCCCGGGCAGCCGCTCGGACATCGTCGCGCTGACGATGGACCTGTTTCCCACCATCACCCAAGCGGCCGGCCTCTCCAAGCCGCAAAACCTCGACGGCGTGAGCATCCTGCCGATCCTCATCGGCAAGGCGGAAACGCTACCGCCCCGCGACGTGGTCTTCAGCCGTCTGATGCCCCCGGGTCGCATTTACGCCCTGCGTCGCGGCCGCTACAAGGTACTCACCCCCGCGGCCGGCAAACCGCTGGCGATGTACGACCTGGAGACCGACCCCCTGGAGACGACCGACCTATCCAAAGACCGCCCGGAGTTGTTCGCCCAATTACGCGACGCCCTGGACGCCCACATCGCCCGCTTCGCCGAAGTCCCCTATCGCCCCAAAGGCGGCATCGCGCCCGGCGAGATCGGCCCGGGGCGGGAAGACAAGTAGGGTCGGTCGTCTCGGCTGGGGTTGTCCATTATGGTGTGCCACTGCTTGCTTGCAAGCAGTGTTGCCAGCAGGTCGTTTAACGCCCAGCCGCAGGCGCCGGCTCTTATGCTTTTCCAGCGCTGAATGCCTCTCCCGTTTCTGCTTTGTGGCCTTGGTGTCTTCGTGGTGCTGAAATTGCCCTGCCGTCTGTCCGGATCGGATTTGCCACAAAGGCACGAAGGGCACGAAGGAAGGACGATAAGGCGATAATCGATAACTGGCCCAGGAGCCGGCGCCTGCGGCTGGGCGTTAAACGGAGTGAGTCCCGGACACAGCATAATTGACCCGTGGCCCCACATTCCGGCACTGCTTGCAAGCAAGCCGTGGCACACAGCCCGACACCCCCAACGCGACGAGGTATCGACCACCCCCTTGTGGCGGCTGTCGCGGGGGCCTACAATTCGGGACTGACTTCGTTCTCTGTCCATCGCAGTGTTCTCCGAGAGGGGCCCCATGGCGCGTCGATTCGTTAATCAGTTCGGTCAGCAGGAGTCGGTCAACGAGGTCTTTATGGCCTCGGATAAGCAGTTGCGCCCCAATCGCAATGGGAATCTCTATCTGCAGATCGAGCTTTCCGACCGCTCCGGGGCCATCAACATGCGGATGTGGAACGCCACGGAGTCGCTCTACCGCACTTTCGAGAACGGCGATTACGTCCGCGTGGAAGGCAATACGCAACTGTTTCAGGGGGCCATGCAGCTTATCGCCACCAAGCTGACCAAGGCCGACCCGAGCGACGTCGATGCCGACGATTTCCAGCCCCTGGCCGCCGTGGAAGTCGACAAGCTGGTGGTCCGCATGGCGGAGATCCTTCGCGGGATGAGCAACCCCCACCTGCTCAACCTGGCCGAATGCTTTCTCATGGACGAGCAGTTCATGGAGAAGTTTTCCCGCGCGCCGGCGGGCATCAAGACCCATCACGCCTATCACGGCGGTCTGCTGGAACACGTCGTGACGCTGATGGAAGTCGTGTTGCGAATCGGCCCTTGTTATGAACAGATCGACCGCGACCTGCTGCTGGCCGGCGCCTTTCTGCACGACATGGGCAAGATCGACGAACTGAGCTACGAGCGCGATTTCGCCTATACCGACGAAGGCCAATTGATCGGCCATCTGGTCATGGCCGTGCGGCTGCTGGAGGAGAAAGCGGCCGAGGCGGAGAAACTCTCCGGCGAAGCGATTCCCGAGGAGACCGTGCTGCGATTGAAACACATGATCGTCAGCCATCACGGGCAGTACGAATTCGGCAGCCCCAAACTACCCATGACCCTGGAAGCGGTGGCCCTGCACTATCTCGATAATCTGGACGCCAGAATCGGCACCTTCAGCCAGCAGATGCGCGACGACCCGAACGTCGACAGCCCGTGGACTCTCTACAACCACAATCTGGGCCGCAAGCTGTTCAAGGGGCACCGTGAGACGGAATAATCTCTCGTTCCAACGCTTCGCGTGGGAACGCAAGGTTCGACGCTTTGCGTCGCTGAAGCAGAGCACGGTTTGGCGCCATGGTCCGCACTGATGCCCGGACGCGAAGCGTCCAACCGTGCGTGACGACGCAGAAGCGTCGTCACGAGGGTCATTCCTGAATCCTCGCGAATCGAGCTACGACCCGCGCCGCGTTTCATACCGCTTGCGCATCGCTTCGATGTCGAGCGGCTGGTTGGTTCGTCGGCTCCACCACTGGTCGGCTCGCTGGGGGTCGAACTTGGGGTTGGCGGTCGGCATTCTCGCGCCGACCCGCTCGCGCCAAGCGGCCAACTGCCGCTGCAATTGCTTGGCCTTTTGCGGATTGGCGGCGGCGAGGTTCTTTGACTCGCCGATGTCGTCCTTGAGGTTGTATAGCTCCAGCGAGCCGTCTTCGAGGAACTCGATCAGCTTGAAGTCGCCGGCGCGGATCGCGCTGGCCGGGCGCGAGTGGTGATAGTGGGGGTAGTGGAAGTAGATCGCATCCCGGGCAAGCGTTGCGGCGGGATCCTCGAGTAACGCCACCATACTCGACCCGTCGATCGGCTGCCGGGGCAGTTTGGCCGACGCCATCTGGCAGAAGGTGGGCAGCAGATCGGCCGTGGTGGTCGGTTCGTGGCAGACACTGCCCGGCCGCACGACACCCGGCCAGCGGACGATCATCGGCACGCGAATACCGCCTTCATAGAGCGTCCCTTTCTCGTCGCGCAGCGGGGCGTTGGTCGAAACGACCTCGCCGACGCCGGTGTAAATCATCCGCAGTCCGCCGTTATCCGACGTAAAGACGACGATCGTGTTGTCGCTCAGCTTCAGCTCGTCGAGCTTGGCGAGGATGCGGCCGATACTCGTATCCAAGTCCTCGACCATCGCCGCATAGACGGGATGGTTCACGCCTTCGGCCGGCTTGGGCTTGTCTTGATACTTGGCGGTCGTCGCGGCTTGGGCCTCGACGGGAATATGGACCGCGTGGTGCGAAAGGGTGACGAAGAACGGCTTGTCGCGGTTCTGCTCGATGAACCAGAGCGTCGCGTCGGTCAGAAAGTCGATCGACTTGGGACCATGCGGCTGGGGACCTCGCCAGCGACGAAAGTCGTCGCCCAATTGGCGTTCGGTTACGTCGTAGCCGAGCTTCTCCGGCACCGGACCCAGATGCCACTTGCCGAAATAGCCGGTGGCGTAACCGGCCGCCTTCAGCGCGTCGCCGGGCGTCTTGACGCCTTCTTTGAGTTCATGCTCGATCGGCGGCACAACCAGCTTCTCGAAGGGACGATAGTGCCCGGGAATGAAATCGGTGATACACGTTCGGGCGGAGTACTGGCCGGTTTGGATGGTCGATCGGGTCGACGAGCAGACCGGCGTGGCGGCGTAGAAGTCGGTAAACTTCATCCCCTGCCCGGCAAGCCGATCGATGACCGGCGTTTCGTGAAACGGGTGTCCGTAACAACCAACGTCCGGCCATCCCATGTCGTCGATCAGCAGGAACACGATGTTCGGCTTCTTGGCGGCGGTGTCTTCGGCTGCGGCGGTCGATGCGAACGAGATGAGCAAAGCCGAGAAGAGAGCCATTGACGTTGATGTCCTCATGCTGTCGTCCTCGTGATGGGGTTTGATTTCGTGCCGGGGTTTTGCGGTTGGTGAAACAGTAAGTATACTATGGTTGGGCGCTTCTTGCACTCTTCGCACAATCGAGAGAGATTCCCTGGAGGAGAACTTCGTTGTACTACACAAATCCCGCCGGCTTGCCCGGCGGATCGTTCGGTTTCTTACTACAGCGAGGCATGCCGCACAACGGCAAATCCCGCCGGCTTGTCCGGCGGATCGTTCGGTTTCTCGCTACAACTTGCTCCTCTTCGCATTCCTACCCCCATGGGCTCATGCCCAGCGCCCTCCCTATACCGACTACTGTGCCATGCTCGGCCAGGAGATCCAGGGCCGCAAACACGCCTTCCTGGCCGGCAATCTGGTCTATTACGTGGGCGGCCGGTACAACTGCTGGAAGCATCACGAGGACGAGACCCTCGGCCTAACCCACCCGTTTCACCACGATCTTCGCGGACGCGGTTTCGGGCTCTCCCGGCACAAGGGCAGCGGATACGGGCACGATTTCCGTGGCTGGGAATTCTACACGCAAACCCGAGTCGCCTACGGCACCGTGATCGTCGGAGGCAAGGAGTACCCCTATCCGGTTCCCACGTCGATGCAGTGGCGACCCGACAAGGTGGTCTGCGAGTACGAGGTCGGCACCGTGAGGATCCGCGAGGAGAAGTTTATCTCCGCGGGCGACGTGGCCTGTTCGATCATCACCTCCGACGCGCCGATCACGCTTCGTTTTGACGGTCATAGTCTGGTCATCCCGAAGCTGAGCCTCGATCGCGCTGCGACGGTGCGATGGGACCAAGCGAACAACGCCGTCCATATCACTGAACGGGGAACCGTGATCACGCATCCGGTCAAGGATGAGACGGTCGAGGGCCGGTTGATCTACGACGGGATGAGTACGGTCCTCTCTTCATCGGCGCCGCTTTCCGCCTATTCGACGAGCACCGATAGCCAACGCCGCCGGCGATACTCCTTCGAGGTACCCTGCGACGGCCGCGGCGTGGCGATCACTTGGGCGATGGACGACGAGTATACGAAGGCTCTGGCTCGCACCAAGTCGGTGCTGGCCGATTATCGCGCTGCTCTGTCGGCCAAGACCAAGACGATGAACGACCTGCTGAATTACCAGATCCCCTATTTTCGCTGTTCGGATCAGGATGTCGTCGACGTCTATTACTATCTCTGGGCGATTTACCTGATGTATTACATCGACGTGCAAAAGGGTTGGGAGATGGTTCCCCATACCCAAACGGCCGTCAACAATTTCCTCGGTATGCACCGCTACGACGCCAATTTCCAGATCCCCGTCGGCGCATGGACCGCGGACAAGGAGTATTATGCCTACGGCAACGTGCTTCACTGGAAACCGCTGCTGCCTTACGCCCGCCGCATGGGGGCGCTGCCCGACAACAAGGGCATCGCCTGGTTTTCGCCCGTGTGGGGGACCACGACCGAGCACGTCATCGGCGCTTGGAAGATCTACCAGCACACGGGCGACGTCGATTTTCTTCACGATTGTTACGACGACTACTTCAAAGTGCTGTTCGCCGACGGCATGCATAGCCATTGGGGTTGCCACTTCGACGCCGCGGAATACTTGCGCCGGATGGCCGTTCTTACCGGCGACCGTGAAGATCCCGACCGCTGGCCGAAGATGGTTCGCACTGAAGGTCGCCAGCGGTGGCTCCAGCAAGGGTGGCAGCGTACTCAGCCGAATTACTTCGGCGGCGGCGACCCGCTGGGTTGGAGCGGCTTTGCCTATTTGCGCAACAGCGGCTTCCCGGAAGACTGGGCTTATCGGATGACCCAGGAGTGGGCCGTCGATGCGGCCAAGGGATTCTTCTGGACCGTGCCGCTTTCGACCATGGCGATCAAGGACTTCGACCACATCAGCGACGT
Organism: Planctomycetota bacterium; assembly: GCA_013202535.1. Lineage (GTDB taxonomy): Bacteria > Planctomycetota > Planctomycetia > Pirellulales > Thermoguttaceae > JABMRP01. Next base: position 98 of record JABMRP010001092.1, on the reverse strand, counting down.
GTTTACCGCCACCCCCAATACCAACTACTACGCGATCATCGGCATGTACAACAGCCACGTCGGCCGCATGGCCAACGTCTGCGCCTTGGCGCATCTCA
>JABMRP010000107.1 GCA_013202535.1 Planctomycetota bacterium | reverse complement strand
TGCGTGGCCGCCTCCAGCGCGGCCCGGGTTCGGTCCATCCCCTTCCGCACGCGCACAAGAATCCCGTCGGCCACGACAATGGCGTTGTCGACCATCATCCCCATGGCAATGATCAGCGCCCCCAGCGACATCCGTTGCAGATCGATCCCCATGATTCCCATGAACAGGAACGAGATGATGATCGTGAACACCAGCCCGCAGAGCCCCACGATCATGGCCACGCGAAATCCCATGGCAATCCACAGGACGGCCAAGACGATGGCCACGGCCTGGGCGAGGCTGATCATGAAGGAGTCGATCGACTCGGTCACGGCGTCGGACTGCCAGGAGACCCTGTGGAATTCGATTCCGACGGGCAGAAGGTCCCTTTGGAGTTCCTCCAGACGCCGGTCCATCGCATGGCCCAGTTCGACGACGTTGACTCCCGAGACGTTGGAAATGGCGATTCCCAGCGTCGGCAGCTCGTCGATGCCGGCCGTTGTCTCGTCCCGATAGCGCATCACGCGGAAGGGCGGTTGGATATAGCCGCGCCGAATCGTGGCGACGTCGCGAATGCGCAACAGTTCGTCGTTGGCGGCGATGCGCGGCCGTGTCCGGCCTCGAACGACCAGATCGCCGATGTCCTGCGGCGAAGTGAAAGCGCCCGTCTGTTCGATTCGCAGGCGTTCGACGGATAGATCGACGCCGCCGGAATCGACCACCAGGTTCTGTTGCGTCAGGGTGTCGTGGAGATCCTCCATGGTGACACCCAGTTGCGAGAGCTTCGCCTCCGTGGTATCGAGATAGATACAGCGCGTCTGCTCTCCCCAGAGTTCCACCCGCGATACGCCGTCGACTCGGCTGAGTTCCTTCTTCATGGCGTCGACGTAGTCTTCCAACTGGGCGTACGTAAAGCCATCGGCGGTGACCGCCAGGAGAAATCCGTAGACGTCTCCGAAGTCGTCGCCGACGATCGGCTCGCCGACGCCGGGCGGCAGGCTGGTACGCACGTCGCTGACTTTTTTGCGCAGTTCGTCCCAGATCTGCGGCAAGTCGCCCGAGGGATATTTGGCGAGAATCTCAACCGTGATATTGGAAGTCCCCGGCCGGGAGTTCGATTCGAGGTGCTTTATCTGCGGCATTTCCTGCAGCGCGATCTCGATCCGGTCGGTCACCTCCAGTTCCACCTCTTCGGCGCTGGCGCCTGGATAGGAGGTGGTGATCACGGCCGTCTTCACCGTAAACTCGGGATCTTCGAGTTGCCCCAGTTGCGTATAAGCGAACATGCCGCTGACGAGAAACAGGCCCGTGGTGAAAGCGGTCACCGTTCTCTTGTTGAGCGCGAAATTCGGTAGACTCACTCGGGCACCTCGCTTTTCGCTTCACCCATGACGTGAACTTTCTGTCCTTCTTCGAGGTAATGCGCTCCGGCCGTGACCACCCACTGGCCCTTTTTCACTCCCTCAATGAGGTACAAACCATCGGTCGCCGTATCGCCGATGGTCACGTCTTGCGACGCGACGATGCCTCCCTCGCCGACCACCCAGACGTATCGCCTACCCTCGGTGGAAACGACGGCCGTTTCGGGAACGTCGTACCCTTCTTTGTCGGCCATACCCGGCCGCGCGGCGGTGGCCCGCGCCGTGCCGGCCATTCCCGGCCGGATGAGCGTGCCCTCGGGCAGGTCCGGATCGTCCGGCTGGTTCATCCGCAAGGTGATCGGGTAGGTTCGCGTTGTCTGCGAGGCTTCGGAGCCGATCTCGACGATCTCGGCCGGCACCGACACTTCCCGATCCGGCAGCGGCCGGAAGGTGCAGACGATTTTATCGGCGTATTCGGCCAGGGCGATGACGGTTTCGGGGACGTCGATGATCATCTCGATCTTGGAGATGTCCAGCAGGCGAACAATCAACTCCTGCTCCTTGACGGTCTCGAAATTCTCCACGTACGTGGCAACCACGATCCCGTCGAAGGGAGCTTTCAACTCGGTGTCGTCCAAGCGGTCTTCCGCCGCCTCGACGGCCGCCTCCAGGGAGTGAATTTCCGACTTCTTGGCGTCGATGTCCTCCTGGCGGGCTCCCGCGATGCCGATTTCCAGCGACTCTTGTGCTTGCCGCAATTCGGCTCCCGTGCGGAGGAATTCCTCTTGCCACTTGTCGTGCTCCGATTGCGAGAGATTGCCCGAGGGGAGCAGTTTGCGGGCGCGTGCGTACTCGGTATCGGCAAGCGTGTGTGCCGCCGTGATCTTCTCGACCTGGGCTTTGAGTTGTTCGATTTCCTCCGGACGGTCTCCCGATTCCATCGCCTTGAGGTTGGCCTGGGCGCGGGTCAGGTTGGCCTTTTCCGCGCGGAGTTGGACCTCATAGTCGCGGCGGTCGATTTGTGCCAACAGGTCGTCTTTTTCCACGACCGCACCCACCTTGGCCGGCAGTTGGATCAAAGGCCCGGAGACGCGGAACGACAGGTTGGCCTCTTCGACCGCCTTCGCCTTGCCGGGGAAAGGCCGGCCGGTGAGTTGGGAAACGTCGCCGATCTTCACCGCCTGAACCGGCCGAATCATCGGATCGGAAACGGGTTCGTCGCAGCCGGCGCAAGCCACCGCCGCCAGCACCAAGAACGTCCATCGCTTTGCCCGTTTGTGGATATCCACCAGTACCACCTCCCATGTCGAGTTGATCGCCTCTTCCGATCGGCCGCAAAAACGCCGTAATCGCCCCAGATTTCACCGCCCCGACGGCGATGAATTGACGGCTGGCCCCGGGGGCGCTACAATTGCCCGGAGCAAGCTGTTCCCCGGTATGGTACAGCAACACCCGAAAGAGTCAAGCAGGCGCCGGGCGTTCTGGCGGCCATTTTTCCGCGATGGGGAAATCCACGCCGGGTCGTACGCCCCTTTTCGACCGAGAAACCGGCAGAAAGTGGACCGATGAATACGCAGATTCACGACGAGCAGATTTGGCTGGCGGTCGGTTCGCTGGCAGTCCTGGCCGTGGTGGTCCTGGCCGTGGCCCTGAACCTGGCCCAAGGCGTGATGATCCCCTTCGTGCTGGCTATCTTCGTGGCCACGACCGTCTCGCCGCTGGTCGACGTCCAGGTCATCCGCTGGGGCTTTCCCCAATGGCTGGCCGTGACCTTGGCCATGATTTCGGTCCTCGTGATCGTGGCCGTACTCGGTCTGATCCTGATCCTGGCCGTGGAAACCGTGGTGGCCACGGCCACCGAGTATAGCGAAGACTTCGCCGGTTTGACGGAAAGATCGCTATCGCAACTTCGGCAATGGCGCATCGAGATCGATCAGCAGACGCTTGGCGATCGGGTGCGGGAGCGGCTTGCCGGTTGGGCCGCCGCGGCGGTGGGTACGGCCACGGGACTGCTCTCCAACGGCGCGATGGTCTTGATCTTCGTTGCCTTCTTGCTGGCCGGCCGCGACCCGCACCTGATTCGCTCGGGCATCTACGCCGAGATCGAAGCGAAAGTGCGCAGCTACATCGGCACCAAGTTCGTGCTCTCGGCCGTGACGGGACTTCTCGTGTGGGTGATCCTGGCTGCGTTCGGCCTGCCCATGGCCGGGCTGTTCGGCCTGCTGACCTTTCTGCTGAACTTCATCCCCTCGATCGGCTCGATCATTGCCACGCTACTGCCGCTACCGGTGGCCATGGCCCAGCCTTGGGACGCCTGGCGGATCATTGCCGTAGTGGCTTTACCCGGCGCGGTGCAGATGACCATCGGCAACGTGATCGAACCCAAGCTGATGGGCAAGGGGCTCGAATTGCACCCGGTCGTTATCTTGCTCGCCTTGACGTTCTGGGGGCTGGTGTGGGGAGTCGCCGGCATGGTGCTGGCCGTTCCCATCACGGCCTCGATACGCATCGTGCTGGTGCGATTCGTCACCACCCGGCCCATCGGCAACCTGCTGGCCGGCGAGTTGCCGGGGCGGGAAAAGCCGTGTTAGCCCCGTCGCCCGCGACGGGAAGTAGTGGAAACCGGCCCGTTTTCCGGTCGCAGACGATCGGGTCGACTGCCGCCTGCAAGTGATTT
>JABMRP010001091.1 GCA_013202535.1 Planctomycetota bacterium | reverse complement strand
CGGGAGGTCTCCTGGGCTTCCGGTTCCTCTTCCTTGAGGGGGCCGAATATCTTGGCCAACTCCTTGCGGAGTTCCGCCCCGCGGGCCTTGGTCGAGATGACCTTGCCGTCGCGGCCGACAAGGATCAGCGTCGGAATGCCCGTGATTCCGTAGTAGTCGGCCGTGGGATTGCGCGTCTCCTGGTCGTTAACAATGGTCCAAGGGATCTTCTCTTTGGCGAGGTATTCTTCCAGCGCCTCGCGGTCTTTGTCCAGGCTCACGCCGATGACCTCGAAGCCCATGTCGTGGTAGCTCTCGTAGCACGTCCTCACGTTGGGCATCTCGGCCAGGCAGGGCCCACACCACGTCGCCCAGAAATCCACCAGCACCACCTTGCCGTGGTATTGCGACCAATCCAACGGCGTACCGTCGAGCAGCGTTCCTTCCAGCCGGAGTTCGCTGCCCGGCAAATCGAGCCAGCGAACGATGCGTTGCATCGAGGCAACCTGCTTGCCGAACGCGTCTTCGTGCTGGCCGAGGACGTCGATGTACTTCCTATATGCGTCCAGGGCGCGGTCGGTGTGGCCGATTTTTTCGGCCAATCGTGCCGACGCGACGGCCAACTCCACTTCCTTGTCGTTCGGCTTCCCGTCGCTCAGCATCCCGGTGGCTTCTTCGATCAGCTTTTCCAGGCGTGCCTCGACGTCTTCGGCGTCTTTCCCCGCAAGCGATTCGAGTTCCTTCTCAAAGGCCTCGCAGCGCAACTCCTGGCCGATTTCGACCACATGATCGGCGACTTTCTTTGCCAACTCGTCGCGGCCCATGCGTTTCAAGTCCTCGACCAACCGGACATACTCGGCCTGCGTCTCCAGCGCGAACATCTTCACCTTGACCGCGGTCTTCGCCTGGGACTCGGTCGGGTTGGCGGCAAGGATCTTGTCGGCCGCGTCGCGGATCGCCCGTTTCGCTTCCGTGACTCGTTCCTCGCGGCTCGGCCACCGGTCGATCATGAGGTCCCGAACGAAGGCGAGCAGTTCCTCGGGCGAGCCGTCGGGCACGACGTATCTGCTGACCGGCGGATCCGCCGGTTCCTCGCCGGTCGTCTCTTCCGGTTCGGCCACCTCGGGATCGGCCTGCGCAACGTCCGCCGGGGCTACGCCAGTTGCCCACAAGACAGAGGCCAGAGCCGCGATAGCGATCAGCCAATACGGAGTCGAACTTCGCAACATGTGCAGTCTCCCGCTTAATTCCAGTTTCACCAATTCACAAGCCCCACCGCAGATGTCATCGTAGTCGCGCGGCCGGCCCCGGTCAAGCAACCTGCGTTTCTCGCCTCCCTGGCCCCGGTGTCCCGCCCGTATCCTGCTCGGGATTCATGACCCTCGGAATTGGAGCCTCCGGCTAGACCGACTTCCCCATTGTGCGAACGTGCTATTTCCTGCTATCCTGGACTGGGTTATCCTTAACCGGGCTGTTGAAGATACCGCGTCGTGAGATGGAGGTGTGACAATGAGTGAACCGGTGACTCCGTTTGTGCAAAGGGTCATCCTGCGCAACTACAAGAGCATTCGGCAGTGCGACGTCTCGCTCGGCCCATTGACGCTCTTGGTGGGACCCAATGGCTCGGGCAAGAGTAACTTCCTGGATGCGTTGCGGTTCGTGGCTGAGTCGGTGCGCGATCCCATGGAACGTGCGTTCGATAAACGGGGCGGACTAGTGGAGGTCTTATGCCGATTCCCCACGCCCGCGGAGAAACTCGAAATCAGCCTGCAATTGAACCTGACACGCGATCAGACCGCTTCATTCAGGTTTGTCGTTTCACCGAAGCCATCGGGCGGGTTTATTGTGGAGGAGGAAGACTGTACAGTCGAAGGTGATACCCCGGCCATGTACAAGGTCAGAGAAGGGAAGGTCATAGAAGCTACTTTTAAACTGCGTCCACCTGTTTCGAGTGATCGGCTCTACTTGACGAGCGCCTCCAACTTCCACGAATTCCGTGGCTTGTACGACCTTCTCGCTCGCGTCCTCTTCTACAAGATCAATCCAGGACGAATCAAGCAAAGACCGTTCGCGGGTCGAGGTGCTTTGAGGCCGGACGGGGCAGGCGTCGGTCGAGTGTTGCGGAGAATCGCCATTGACCGTCCGAAGTTGAAGGATCGAATTGACGAGTATGCATGTGCGATCCTACCCTCTCTTGATCGGATATGCGTCGAATCACTGAGCGAGTGGGTGCATAGGCTGGGTGCCGATGTGAACTTGACGAAGGAAATGGAGAAGTACTTCCTCTTGTTTGTCGTTCGCGGAACAAGCAATCGGACGACCTATTTCAGTGCCCGAAACATGTCCGACGGAACGCTTCACTCGCTGGGTGTTCTGGTTGCGCTATTCCAGTGCGCGGAGCAACCTCCAGAGCGGGTGATTTCTTTGGTTGGCATTGAAGAACCTGAAGCAACCGTGCATCCGGCTGCCGCCGGCGTGTTGTTCGATGCCCTGCACGAAGCGGCTCACTTCGTACAGGTTGTTGCGACCACTCACAGTGCCGAGTTGCTGGATATCAAGGACGTGGATCCTGATTCGCTGTTGATCGTGGATATAGTTGACGGCGAGACCGTCATTGGTCCTGCCGATGAGGTCACAAGATCGATCATGCGAGATCGGTTGGCCACGGCGGGCGAACTACTGAGGGATAGGCAACTCAGGGCAGTGAATCAAGCATCGGGACCCGTTGGCGTTGAGACCGAAAATGACTAATCCTCGTTCTCCCAAGGGCACCAATGATTCTGAACTTAGGCTGCATTGTTGAGGGGTATGGCGACATGGCGGCCGTGCCGGAGTTGGTGCGGCGGTTTCAGCAGGTGTTGGATCCGGGCATCGGGTTGGAGATCCGTCCGCCGACTCGCGCTGCGAGATGCGAACTCGTCAAGGAAGGGGAAGTCGAGCGGCAGGTCGAACGCCTCGTACGGCAACTGACGCCACCAAGGGCAATTCTGATCCTGATCGACGCCGACGACGATTGCCCAGCGGAGCTTGGCCCCGAATTGCTCGCTCGCGCCCAACAGGCTCGCCCGGATGTTCCCGTTGGCGTGGTGTTGGCGAAGTTTGAGTACGAGGCGTGGTTTCTGGCTGCTATCGAGTCGCTCAAGGGAAAACGCGGTCTGGCGGAAGACTTGCCGGCGGTGGAGGATCCGGAGGCTATCCAGGGTGCCAAGGAGTTCTTGAGAAGCCACATGGGAGGTTCCCGGACCTATTCCCCGAGAACGGACCAACCGGCAATGACCGCCTTGTTCGACATGCGGATGGCCCGCGAGCGTTCTCCCTCGTTCGACAAATGCTGGCGTGAAGTCGAGCGGCTGTTCACTGAAGTCCAGACGCTCGACTAAGGCTCAACCTTCAACGTCGCCCCCAGTTTCGACCGATAGTCGGGCAGATCGAGAACGGTCCACTCGCGGATGCGGGTGAGACCGCTGGCGGCCAATGTCGCGAAGAACGGCTGAAACCGCTTGCGAGCCAGATCGACCAACGGGGTATCGCCGGGTCCTTTGGCAGCGGCTTGAAGCCGCGCCCGTTCGAGGATCGCGTAGTCGACGCTCATCCGCGACAGTTGCACGCGACGCAAGACCTCGGCCTCGTCGGCGACCGATGTCTCGGCTTGTTGCCAGAGCCGATCGGCCGCGATCAACAGTTCGTCGGTCAGATGTGGACTGCTGGGCGGGGCCCAGATGTTCACGTGGATGTTTTCCTTCTCCACGCGATCGTGCAGCAGATCGAGATACTGGCGAATCGACGGCGCCGCCTTGCCGTAGTAGCCCTGGAGAAACTCGCTCAAAGCGGTCTCTTCGTCGTACTCGGGGTTCCAGAGAAACTTGGCCGTCATGTATCCGCCCAGGGCGGCCATCTCGCTGTGCGGCGAATTGTAGGTATCCTGCTCGAAGATACCGCGCACGTTGTTGGCGACGTACAGGCGGATGTTGTCGTTTCGCACCCGCTGGTTGGGAAACGGTAGCAGATAATGGCGGAAGTCGGTCACGTAGTCCCACACCCACAGCCGATTGGATACCTTGGCCCAACCTTTCAGGTCCTCGCAGAAACGGCGGTTGGGCTCGCTGTCGCAGGTCTCCAGCGGATGGGCAAAACAACACTCGATCGAACAGAGGCGGATGATCACGTTAGGTCGCGGACGCATCGTTTTCGGCGGGCGGCGCGTCCACTGATAGGCCAGCGTCTCGACCGCTTTATCCGGAAAGTCCTTCTCCGCCGCCTCGGCCACCCGATTGACCAGATGCAGCACGGGCGCCATCCGCGAGTCCTCCCGCTGGATCAAATCGCGGCACTTGTCGCACTGGCAGTCGTTGTGCCAGTCGTTCTGCGAGACGGAAAAAACAAAGGCGTCGGGCTGGGCTCGCATGGCGGCCAGGATTCCCTCGGTGCAAAGCCGGATCACCGCTTCGTTGGTGCAACAGAGTTGCGAGCGCTCCTTCAGCCGCTTGCCGTCGACTGAGGAAAAATACTCGGGATGCTCGTCGAAGTACTTCTCCGGCGGCACCAGCCGGTTGAACGTATGGCAGAAAAACCCGCTGCCGAAGCGAATTTTGCCGCCGTGTTGCGGACCGAGCCGCCCGGAGCTGGAGTTTACCCGATTTCGAGCACACCACGGGCCGTCGAAGCAGTCGAAGGTAAACGGCTCGCGATATTCCAGGATCGGAACCTTGGTTTGGTCCAAAGGGCCGACGACCAGCTTCGCGTGTTTCGGAATGCGGCTTACGCCGGGAGCAAACCAGCGGCATCCGCAGTGGTCTTCCAGCAGTCCGTACACGCCGTAGAGATTGCCCCGCAACGCGCCGCCGGCAATGACCAAATGGGGCCCGACCGTGCGAAGAACGTACCCCTCGTTGCCCAGTGCGTCGAAATCGATTTCTTGTGCCAGGTGTCTTAGATGGGCGCTGTCGCCGAGAATAATCTCGCGCTGGGCGACGGGCGTGACGTCGGACACCACCGGCAGCCGGGCGCCGGTGATTTGCTCGAGGAACATTTGCAGTTCCTCGGCCGCATGCCGAGTCGAGGGCGAGGCCTTCTCGGCGATGACGATCTTGTAGTCCGATTTTCCACCATCGGCCAGCACCAACTCTCCGGCCATGGCGTCGTGGCCGGCGGCCGCATACCATCCGATGGCCAACCATCCGATCGAAAGCACGCGTGTCAGAATAGATCTTCTCATGGCTTGGTTCCTCCGGAATCGCTATTGGGCCGAGTTTCGGTACGGGATAGGATGGCGCGCGGGGCCCATTCATGCAATGGTTGGCCCGTATTCCTTCGCGACTCGGACGACCGGCGGCCAGTCCTCTCGCCCCCGGCGGAGCAAAGTGATTGGCAAAATGCGTTACGGGGGGATTGCTCGATAATCCCCGGCCGCTATTATCAGAAGCAAGCAACTCGGCAGCGAAGTGGCCGCCGAAATCGAACGACTCTCGGCCCATTGGGCGTTCCCTTCGGCGAAGGCCGATCCATGTGCCCACGAAGCGAGCGTGGTTTCGGCGCGAACGATTGCGGGCGGCTATTAGTGAGATTAAGAATCAGTATCATGTCGACTGATAGAAGGCGGGGTGTTTCGTGGCTTGCGGCAATTGTGTCTGGTCGCCTTGACGAAAATGCTCTCGGCCTGTTACGGTAGGGGTCGTCGCTGTTCGGGAGTGCCCCCACGACAGCGCAAAGCGGCTCCAAATGAACCTTCCACAGGAGGTCGTTGGCATCATGGGTGATTCAACGAGTGACGATCGGGTGACACCCGAGTCCGAGGAGGACCGGCGGCAGTTCTTATCGGGGTCCTCGATCGCCATGGCGGCCGGCACGGTGGCCGGTTACGGGACCCTCTTCGCGATGGCCGGCCGCTTTCTGTATCCGGCCGGTCCCGTCCCCAAGCAGTGGGTGTTCGTAGCCCGAGTCGACACCGTGGACGTGGGTGACTCGATCGAGTTCGAGGCCCCCAACGGGGCCAAGATCGTGGTCGCCCGGCAGGCGGAAGCGGGAACGAGCGACGATTTCGTCGCCCTCTCGAGCGTTTGCCCGCACCTGGGGTGTCAGGTCGACTGGCAACCGCACCAGAACCGTTTCTTCTGTCCCTGCCACAACGGCGTGTTTACGCCAGCGGGTGAAGCCATCGAGGGACCGCCCGCGGCCGCCGGCCAGTCGTTACCTCGCTACCCGCTGAAGGCCGAAGGGGGTCTCTTGTACATCGAAGTGCCCGTCGACAGCCTCGTCACTTCTCAACGGCACGTGGCCGCCGCTTGGACGAACGATCCCGCACCGAGCCACCGCCAACCGGCTCTTCGGCGACCCGACTCACATACCCGGCGATGGGAGGCGTAGACGATGCAAGCATTGAGGCAGTGGTGCCGCGGCCGTGTTCCCGTCGTTACCCGGTGGTGGCAATCTCGCGTACCCGTCAGCGGCGAGCAACTCCTGGCGATGACCAACGAACCGGTCCCCAACCACTTGAAGCGATGGTGGTTCTGCCTGGGCGGGACACCGGCCTACTTGTTCGTCGTTCAAGTTGTCACGGGGATCATGCTGGCCGTCTACTATCAGCCGTCGGCGGAAACCGCGTACGACTCGGTTCGCTACATCACCCACGAAGCAACCTTCGGTTGGTATTTCCGCAGCCTGCATAAATGGGCGGCCACGTTCATGATCGCCGCCGTGATTTTGCATCAGATGCGGGTTTTCTTCACCGGTGCCTACCGCGAGCCGCGGGAGCTGAACTGGGTGGTGGGCATGTTGCTGCTGCTCTGCACCTTGGGGCTCGGGTTTACCGGATACAGCCTCGTCTTCGAGCAACTCAGCTATTGGGGGGCCACGGTCGGAGCGAATATCTGCGATCAGGTTCCGCTGATCGGCGGGATATCGAAGAACTTTATGCTCGGCGGCGAGGAATACTCGAGCCGAACCCTGTCGCGATTCTATGTCCTCCACGCCGCCGTCTTGCCGGCGGCGGTGGTTGGCCTGCTGGTGATTCACATTACCTTCATTCGCATGCACGGGATTACCGAGTTGAAGTTCGACGATGAGCCGGAAGATCAACCCAAGCATTTCAATTTCTTTCCCGACCACCTTTATACGGAGATACTCATCGGCCTGTTGCTGATGATACTGCTGAGCGTTCTGGCCACGATCCAACCGGCCGATCTGGGGCACCCGGCCGACCCGCTCACCACGCCCGAGGTGATCAAGCCCGAGTGGTTCTTCTACGTGACGTTCCGCTGGCTGAAGCTGTTTTCCGGCACGTTCGCCGTGTTGAGCATGGGTCTGGTCGTGTTTGCGATGATCGTCTGGCCGTGGATCGACGCGCAACTTCGGCGCTGGACCAAATCGGAAATCGCCAGCATCTGTATCGGCGTTGCCGTGGCCGTGGCGATCATCGGTATGACCGTCTGGGAAGCGGCCGTGGCACACTAGTGCTTTGTCAAGTTTAAGAATTGGGGTTATGCGCGACAATGCACTAGCAGGTCATATCGTGAGCGGCAAGGCGCTAGCCGCCGGTATTGCAGGGTAGAGTCGACTCGAT
>JABMRP010001090.1 GCA_013202535.1 Planctomycetota bacterium | reverse complement strand
CTCCAGTTCCGGTTCGAGGGGACCGTTCTGACCGACACCGAGGACCAACGGACCGAGGGCGCCGACCTGAGTGTCGAGTTGGTTCGCGACACGTGCGATTGGCTCACCACGCCGGTGGTCGAGTGGTTTGCCGAAACGGTTTGCCGGGCCGTGCGGATCGAATTCAATCGCTTCATTGCCGCCGGCGATCTCCAGCGTACCGTCGAGCGCGTCCGGCTCATCGAAGCCGAAAGCGATCAACACGGCGGCTTCATCGGTCTGGGGCTGTAGGCGACCGATTTGGGGTGAGTGCCTTTGCCGTGTTTTTCTCACGATTGTCCGCCGTCGGGCCACCCGTTCGGTGGTCACGGAGCCATCAGGTATCGAGGGACGGCAGAACCGTCTTGACACGGTTTGCGTATATCGCTATGAGGGGTTAGGGAACCGGAAAGAACCTCGTGGAATGGTCTGATGCGACGTCGATCACTGGCCGCACTCCTGCTGGGGCAATACTTGCTGGCAACGCTGGCCAGCGGGTTGTTCCACGACGGGGTTGCGCACCACAACGGCGTTTTAGCGTGTGCGACGCACTCTTCGGATGGCCACTCTCGCCGTGGTTTGTGCGCGGATCATAACCACCACGCCACCCCCCCTACCCCCCGGCCATACTTCGATTCCGGCAGGTTGGCCTCGCACGCCGATACCTGCCCCGTTTGTCAGTTTCTTTCTCAATCTCCGCTCATCGTCTCGACCCGGACCGGTATCGGCTCGACGCGCCTGGCCGAACGATCCGCGTCACTTCAGCCCACCCGATATCCGCACCCCCTTCCACGGACCCGTCACAGCCGCGCCCCTCCGACGGCGGCGTAGGTCTCTCTTAGTGACGTGGGTTCGGACGAATGTCGCTGCGCGCCTGCGCGGCGTCATCCATACCTTCTTGAGCTTCCGGAAAGGGGTTTACGAAAATGCCTGCGCGAAAACAGGGATTCACACTCGTCGAACTACTCGTGGTCATTGCCATCATTGGCATTCTCATAGGCCTGCTGTTACCGGCCGTGCAGATGGTCCGCGAGGCAGCCCGCAAGACACAATGCAGCAACAACTTGAAACAAATCGGTCTGGCCCTGCATATGCATCACGACTCCTTGGGGAAGCTTCCGGCCGGTTGGTCGACCATCGACCCCCACACACAGAGGCCGGATCCCGACGGCCATCCCGGATGGGGCTGGGCCTCCCATATCCTGCCCTACATGGAGCAAACCGCGTTGCACGGCAAGCTCATCCACTTCGACGAGTCGATCACTTCTCCCAACAATGCCCAAGCTCGAGTGACGCTGGTTCCCACCTACCTCTGTCCTTCCGATCCGGAGCGGGAGAGGTTCGATCTGCACGGCGGCGACGCGCATGACCATGACGGCCACGACGACGGTCATTCGTACGACGGGGCTGATCTGGAGGTGGCCGCATGTCACTATATCGGCGTCTTCGGCACGGTCGACATCCATCACGCTTGCGAGGAGGACGACTGCCGGGGCGACGGCGTCTTCTACCGCAACAGCCGGACGCGGTTTCGCGACATACGCGACGGTTTGTCCCACACCTTGGTCGTCGGCGAGCGATCCTCGCGAATCGCTCCGTCAACCTGGGTGGGCGCGGTTGTGGGGGCCGAGCACGGCCCGGCGCGCGTCGTGGGCATCGCCACATACCCCCCCAACTCGCGCGACGACCAATACCATACGTTCAGCAGCTACCACACGTCGGGCGTTCACTTCCTCTCGGCCGACGGATCGGTCCGGTTGATCCCCGATACGATCGACGGGGGTGTCTATCGCGCGCTGACCACCCGCGAGGGCAATGAGGTGATCGACAAGTTGCCGTTCGACTGAAGGGGCTGTTCCGATTCCCGCAAAGCGGAGTGACCGTCCCGAGATCATCCGCTTGGGAGTCCTCAACATGGTACATTTGGATACGGTCGTTTTCCCGGAGACACACCGAAATCGCTTTATCCCAACCGCGGAGTACCACGCGATGCGAAGTGACACCAAGCTTTTTTCGTTTTGGCCCCTTGTCGTGGCCCTGCTGATCGTCGGTGGTCTGGTGGGCGAATCGGGTTCCGTCGAGGCCGTCGAACCGGAGAATCTGGCACTTGGGGCCACGGCCACGAGCCCGGACGAACTCGACTCCGACGGGGCCGCCTCCGGCGATCAAGCGGCCATCGACGGTCGGGCGGATACCTATTGGGACGAGGCCGACGGCCAAGCATTATACCGCTTGCGGCTTGAGTTTCCGGCCGAGACCGCCGTGGCCGTTCTGCGGATCACCGGCTACCAGCAGCACGTCTTTGCGCCGAAGGATTTCGACGTTGTCTGCGACGACCGCGTGGTCAAGAGCGTGCGCGGCGCGAAATATGCAAACAACAAGCTGCGGGTCCACTT
>JABMRP010001089.1 GCA_013202535.1 Planctomycetota bacterium | reverse complement strand
TCGCAAGGTAGAGGTATTTGTCAGCGGCCGGAAACGCGGTCAAAACGTCTATCTCCGCGCCGGTCCAGTCACCGTGATCGATGCACTGGACCTGGTTCGCCATAGCAGTGACGAGCGTATCCTCCACGCCCGTGGCGTCGTCTGTGTACCACAGGTCGATGTCCGGGTCTCCTCCGGTGGGGGCTTCAAGGCAAGTGATTTTGCCCGCGAAGATTGTACCGTTCACCGCGGCGGTGATCTGCCCCAGGTGGGCCACCCCCGCCCCGTCGGCGCCCACAACGTCGTCGGCGGTTCCACCGCTGTTCAGGCCATCCACTTCAATCAGGATTGTCGTTTTGATAATCGACCCGACTTTTTCGACGGAGGTAATGTAGCTATCCGCGGTCCCGGTAATGCCGACCCCGGCCGCGTTGGCGACACGGGCAACGGGAACCCGGCAAACCGCTAGGTCGATGACGTCCTCTTGGAGGTTCCGCTGCGTAATCTGATCGGAGTCGATCGGGGGATAAAACTGGTTGCCATGAAAGAGTTTGCCCGGAATTCGTATGCCACCATCGTCCAAGAACTCAACGCCCATGATATTACCTTTCGTTTTTGGGACTACGTTTAGGGACCACCCCAGCCAAACGTGGACACGTAATTCATCCACTCACGCCCGCGCGGCCGGATGATATCAATGTACTCTATTGGCCGGATCACTTTTGTGTTGCTGCCCGCGTCATCGGCTGTGCCCCACTTGTACACCGGGGAAATAACGTCGAAACCCTTTTTCTCAGTGATGGTGATGCCGCCCACTTCCAGATTCGTCTCGTTGCGAGACACCTCGAACGAGTATTCCGCCGATGCCTCGCACTCCGACTCCGTCGCGTTGCCACCCGCGTAGGCTATTTCACCAGGGGCGTACCCGAGGAATGTGTCATTGTTGGGGTGCCCGACAAGCGTTCCGATTGCTCGCAGGTATGCGTGGTTTAGAAACATCTGCGGATGCCGGTAAGAAATCACAATTCGCGTCTGGTTGAACGGAACGTCGACGCCTACCACTTCCTGGCCGTTAAAAATCACACCTTTATTGCTGTCTGTCCCCGGCCTTTCTGCCGTTGGGTATGTAGCAAGCCATTTTCCTGCCGTCGCCTTGGCAGTCCCGGCCGCATGCTCGACACGAATCAGGTAGCTTCCCGTCTGCTTGTCGTAGGGCGAATAGGTCACGCTCAGCTCGTAGAGTTGGGCGTAATACGATTCGTGCAACTGGATCGAATTCCAGTACAGCGTACCCATCGGCGTGCCGTAGGTCGGGTAGGTATCCTTAATCCGCTCCATCGCCAGGGCTGACACAACGTCGAAACAATCACCGCCCCCGGAATACGGCAGGGTGTCCTTAAGGCGGAACTTACGGACGATGACCAGCTTGTCGCGGTCAAGGGTCAAGTCAGACCCGACGATAGGTGCGAGTGTCCACGCCATTTATGCCACCCTCCACCCCGCAAGAAATTCCTGCTGGAGTTGCGTCAACTCTTTGGTGTTTCTTTCGATGGCAACGATTCCCTCAGCCATCTTCTTTTCGGGGCCGCCGCCCGGCTGGTATCCCGAGATTCGCGCAGCCGCGGCCGAATAGGTGGCGGTAAGGGCTACGCCGCGAGCGGCACTTGTCGTGCCTGCGCCAAGGGCCTGTGCTTTCAGATCATATAGCCGCTGGATCGCCGCCTCGTCTGCACCAATCTCTCGCGCCCGTGCCAAAGCATCTTGTCGATCAAGCTCCAAGAGCTTTTTTCGCTTTTCGATCTCAGTACCCGGCCCCGTTTCGATTTTTAGTCTGGCGATCTGACCGGCAACATCCTGCTCTAGTACAGCCCGTTGGTCTGCTATGCGTTTTGCCGCTGCCTTTTCTTCTGCTTCCTCTTGCTGACGAAATCCAGCCTTCATGTTCGCGATTTCGGCTTGCCTTGCCTCCTCTAGCTTCGTGAAATCAGCTCCAATCGCACGGGCAGCGTCCCGCTCCGCTTTGTACTTCACCTCGATTGCCGTGAGTGCTCGGTATTCCTCATCTTGGATCGCCTGCACCCGCAAGTCACGCAAGCGTTCTGTCACCTGCTTGTTGAATTGTTCGATCTTGCTGGCAGCCTCCTCTGCGCCGTCACCCACGCCGGGCGGCAAAATCGCTCCTGCTGCGCCGGATGGCGGAGGCCCTCCTGCTGCCGCACCTGGAGCCCCGGAACCAATCTTTAGCAGGAGTGCGGAAATCTGTTCTGCCTTTTCCTTGTATGTTTGCGCGAGTCCCTCGATCTGATTCTCAGCGCCAAGCACAGCAGCCTTGAGCGGGTCCCACGCTCGAAGGTCGGAAATCGTGGCCTGAAGTTGCGCCATGTCCGCCTGTAGCGCTTCGATCTCTCGGACGATTGGAGCAACTTCCATCGCGCGCATCCTGGCATTGTATTCCTCCATCGCCTCCGAAAGCCCCGTGATTGCTCGCGTTGTCTCATTAAGGACGACCCCCAAATCACCGTAGCGGCCTTCCAACAAGCGAATGAGATTTCTCGACTCTTGCATCTGTGCATCATTCAGTTTGCCCGCTTCAGACAGTGCTTTTAATCGCTCAAGCCGCGTTCTATCCGTCGCTATGAGTTTTTCGCCATCTATCCGCAGCCGAGACATTGCGTTGGAAAGATTTGTGACGCGGGATTCTGTGCCATGCACAGCATACGCGAGAGTCCCGAAAACCGCTGCAATCGCTGCGATTCCAAGGACGACCGGATTTGCAATGAGAAAGGCAAGGGACGTTCCAAGCGTCGAGAGGGTAACACCTGTGCCCCAGAGAGCGACACCGAGTAAAGTCGTAGCCGCTCCAGCAGCGAGCAAGGCGACGCCGAGTTTGCCAACGGTCACAACCAAGCCACTATTGTCCTTAACCCAGGCCGCGGTGGATTTTCCAATCTCTAGAATGCTGTCTTTATACGGCAGAATGGCAGTCACAACCGCCTTGCCGATTTCCAGCATGACCTCTTTGCCCTGTTCAAGGCCCCGCTTCCAGTCGAACAGCGGGCCTTTGATTTTCTCGAACGCCTCGCTGACGTTGCCGGCCCTATCCGCCATCCCCGCAAGATCGTCACTGAATCCTGCCATTTTGGAAATAGCGGGGAAAATGCCGCGAAGTGCTCGCAGGTTCGGAAATATCTTGGCGATGTCACCGGCACCTAGCGTGCTCATCCGTTCCAGCACGCCAGTCATGCCAATAGCCTTCAGCGTATTGGCGTCCATCGCTTCGCCAAACTTCGATTTCCACAGCGCTGCGCCTTCGGTGGCTGGCTTCAGAAATGTCGCGGAGATCGCGTTTAGGGCGGTCAAGGCCGTGTCGGTTCCGCCAGTAGCTCGCGTTAGGAGTGCTACTGCCGCCCCCATGTCCTCGACCGACATGCCGGCAGCCTTGGCAGTTGCAATGATGTTGCCGAGGCTCCCCGATAGCTCCGTCAAGTTCGTGCGTCCACGCTTGACGATTGCAAAAAGAAAATCCGACGCATCGGCGGCATCTTTGAAGGAATCGCCGTAGGTATCCATCAGCGTGTTGAGCACGGAGACCGATGATCCCACTTCCGCGTTTCCGGCCGAAGCCAGTTTCGTTGCAGCGGCTAGCCGTTCCATCGCAAGCGCTGGCGGGACGGTTGCCGAAAGGATGTCGTAGAGGCCGGTTGCCAAATCATCCTTGGTCTTGCCGAACTCGACGGCCATGTTTTTGATGCCGGTTGTGAATCCCGGCAAAAACCCTTCGACGTCGTCCAGCATTGTCGCCACATTGCCCATTGCAGCGTCGAAGTTCGCGAACTCTCTCGCTCCCATAACGAAAGGGGCGAGCATTCCCGCGCCAATCCCGGCCATTCTGAGCCCGGCACTCTGAAGATTGCTGCCCGCTGATTTCAAAGCCCGGCCAAGCTGACGGCCCATGTCGTTCTTGAGGTACAGGAGGACAAATGCTTTTCCCGCCTGGACGTCCGCTCTGCTTGCCATGTCAGCCTCTCCCGGCTTGCTTGTGCATTTCCCGCTCGCGTTCTACGGCCACCTTCGCCTCTCGCATCGCTGGCGTGTCGGGTATGCCGTATTTACCCCATTCGGTCAGTTGGCCAGTCTTGATAAACCGCTCGGCGTCGAATCGCTTCTCCTGCCAGACCATCGCCCGCACGTCGAGGGCCAACATCCGTCGCGACTCGCGGGCCGCAACAGCCATCAGCCAGAGGTCTCGGAGGGTAAGTCCCCGGGGGCTGACTCGGCACTCTCCGGCGAGTCGTCGGCAGGCGTCGGCGGCGTGGCATCCGGGTCGGGTGCAGACCCGGAATCCGGCAATGACTGCAAACTCCCATCCGCCATCTCTTGCTGAATCAAGCTCATCACGTCTTTCTGAACTTCCGGGTCCATCTTCAGGAACCCGGCCGCGAGTTGTAGTTGTTCCGGAGTCATCTCCGGCTGATTCTTCCGCGTCGTCAAGCTCGATAGCATCGCGGACCATTCGCTCTCCGGGAAAAAATCCGCGAGGGCCTCCATCACCGCCCCCCGCGCCCGCGTGATTGCTTCCTTGCGAATTTGCTTCTGAAATTCGGCAGCCGGCTTGCGACGTTCCCTGAGCTGTTCGTCGCACGCCACCGATAGCACGCGGACCAACGCCTTGACGTCTCGATCGATGGCTAACATCCCGCCGGCCGATAGATCTGCCAGGTCGACATTGGCTTCCGCCGCGATGCGATCCAGCAGGAACCCGTCGAATTCCAGCCGCCACTCTTGCCCCAGTGCGTCGGTGAATTTGCTCATGCTCTTTTCTCCCGGCCCGATAGGAAAAACGCCCCACCGGGTCGGGCACCGGCGGGGCGAAGTGTGCTGCCGGACACAGGAACGGCAGATAATCATCCACTACGGTGTTACGTCGTACAGGGCTACACAGTAGATCGTTGCGGTCGATCCAGAAGCATTCGTGATAAAGACACTGGCCGTGATATCGGTGCCCAAGAGAAACGAGTCGTACGACTGGGTGTGCCATACATAGGGTTCGTTGGCCTTCAGGGCGATCGTGTCATCCGCCGCGGCCCCGGAATTGGTCTCGAAAGTCACGTCCTGATCTGATTCGAGGTAGAATGACACGCAGGCGGAAACGTCGAGATCGAAGTTGATTTCAAAGTCGGTCTCACTATCAGCGACGGTTTCGCCATCAATCAAGTTTACGCCGGCCTGCGTGTACGAGATCTCCTTGTTCCGAGCTACGCCGGAGCCATCGACCCCGAGTTTAAGTGTGTGAGTCGCCATCTGCTATTCCTCCTATGTCGTCGTCGAGTTCGCTCGACGATTCCAGGCCAAGGATTGATTGAACGGAAATAGTGTCTTCAGGGGGATTGTCGCCGGCCGCCGTATAGTGGACCTCGCCATGATATAGGCCGTCGCTCATTTCAAGGCGGCCGGTGAACCCTTGGAACACGTCGCCCGAATCCGCATCCAGCTTGCCCGTCGCCGCATTGAGTTGTCGCAGCGTGGCTTTCGTTATACGAATCATGCCGGTCTCCTCTCATCAGGTCGTGATGAAATCGCGGGCGTAGGCAGAGGTCGGGCGCAACTCGAACTCGACCGTTTGCCCGTCTGCAATCGCCCCGGGGCTGCTGTACTTGATCCAGCAATCTCCGTCAAACGCCACTTCGCCCGCGACGACCCGCTTGAACAGGAACGCCTTGCCCACCGGTGGATTTGCATCTGCCGCCGCCAAGAGAGCCGTCATGTTGGCATCGCCGTCGTGGTAGACCATCGAGAATGTCGGCTGTGAATTCTTTTTGACCGGATACTCATCCATCACCGGCAATGCCGAGCCGTCGCCACGATCGGGCAGGTCGACGAAATCAAAATCAGCGCCACCCGGATCGGCGTCCACAAGGTTGTCGTCGATATGGGTACTTGCGGTACTTCCGGCCGTCCCGTAATAGACGGCCATCTCGTGGCCCTTGCGTTTCTTCGACATGATCTACTCCTAAGAAATCGCCCCTTTCCACTCACGGTGGAATCGGGCTAGGTTTCGTTGTAACGCCGGATACATGGTGGGCCGTTGGGGAAATCGCGTGCCACCTCGCATTCCACCGTGCTCGTGTACTTGCATCGCCTGGTCAATCTTGCTCGCTGCAAACCCGATCACGGCACCTGCCTTATCGGCCTTATAGAGGATCGCACGCTTTGCCAGTCCACCACCCCGGCCGCGTTTCGAGCGAATAGGACCACCGGGCGGTCCCGGCTTTCGCCGTCGTGGTTCGATGCTCTTGCGAGCCGCCTTGCGGATGCTCGCGGCAGCGTGGGAGAAGCTGCGGTAAGCCCCTTTGTCGGCTGCCTTTTGCACCCGTTGTGGCGTCGCCTTGAATTGCACTTGCGTTCCGAACATCAGGCACTCGCTATCCGCTTCGTTCGCAACAGCCATTCCCGCCCGCCCGCATAGCTCTCCGCCGCCGGCATGTTGGGCTGGCTCATCACTTCCCATGTCACGTCATCCGCATCAACCAGCCTGTCTCCGGCAGCGGGCGTGACGGCTGATTCGTCGATCACGTAATCCGCCTTGGCCACGAGCCATTCGCGGTCTACAAATGAAGTTTTGACCCCCATTCGGGTTTGCGTCTGAATCTCCGACCCCTGCCCCGTCCATGAGGCAGAAACGCTTGCGGTCGAATCCGACCCGCGTTGCAGCGTGACCGTCTCGCCAAACAGTGAGGAGTAGACGGGCTCGCTAGTTGCGTACAGTGAATCAAACGCACTGCTCATGGTTACGGCACGTCGTCTCCGGTGCTCGCGTCAATGACGTTGCTGAACAGGTAGCCGAGGGCGGTGTAGAAAATCTTCTCCTCGGTTTCGTGACGAACACGTACCACGTCGCCGCGGCTGGAGTCCTCGTAGTACATCTCGATCGTGCCGCCAATCTGCGAGCCGTCTTCGCTCCAGTGGACCGTGCGACACAAACAGGGCTCTTCGGGGTTCGACGTTCGAGCCAACCTAGCGAGCATCGCGTACTCGTCGCTCCACGTCGGAGCGATTGACACGTCCTGGCCTTCGTTGGCCGAATCGCGAGCGGAGTCCGCGACGATCACTTCGTCCAGGTCGAAGCAGTTCGCCAAGATTTGGCGGGTAATCAGGGCCGGCTCGATGGACCGACCGGCACCGCCGGACTCCAGCTTATCGATGATCTCCGTCGAGTTGTTCCGGAGGGAATCGAACTGCCGCTTGTTGATGATGAGCGCGTTGGGATAAAGGCCAGTTGCCTCCCACATCGCCCGCTTCCCTTTGGTGACGTCGGTGATCGGGACAGCGGACCCCCAATCGTTCCACTCTTCGGTTATTGCTGCCGTGTAGCTGGTAAACGTGGTCGCGTTGTAGAGCAGGCTGGCCACGCGATACTCGTATGCACGTAGCACTTGATCGAGCGCGATGCGGGTCGACATTGCCTCGAAGTCGAACCACTCGCGATAGATCGCAGCGCGCCGCCGGTCGATCGGCAATTCGATGCCGTTCTCCGCGGTCTCAAAAGTGAAGTCCTCGAAGGTGTACCCGGTGCGCTGGTAGTTGCCGCGTGAGTCACGACCGGTCTGCGGCTCCTTGAGAAATTGCTTCAGGTCGATCAGCCCCATCGTGCCTTTCTGGTCGGCCACGTCGGCTACTGGGGCCACGCGGTTGGCAATGAACCCGTTGCGGTTCATCTCCATATCAAACTGGAACAGCATCCCGAGGTCGGGACGGAAGCCGCTGAGAGTCGTAGAAGGGGAAGGCATAGCTTGGTCTCCATGAAAAAAGGGGCCGGCGGTTTCCCCGCGCGGCCCCCACAGGCCAAGCGATGTGGGTCGCTACCCGGGGGATCAATCCCGGGGCGGCCCTGGAAGTCGTGCGAATAAACCACACGACCCAGGTTAGTTGTCGTTAGGATGCTGGGGTTCCGATTCCATAGGTCAAGTATGCCTCGGCGGCACCCGTCACGTTGGTTACGACAATGATGAACTCTCGAATCTCGCCATCCGCCACAACGAGGACTCCATCGTCTGTTGATCCGGCTCCGCCGGCCACCGTAATATCGTCGCCGGCCCCGCCCTTGTTGTTGATGATAAACCGGAAACTGTCACCGACCTTGCAGTCGGTGATACCCGCAACCAGATTCGCGGCCGTCGGGAGGGTATAGGTCGCAGCAGCGGTGGGAGTAGCGTCGAGGATCTTCGTGAGTAGTTGTGCGACGGTGATTGTGGCGGTATCAGCCGTCGCCGATAGCGTCATCTTTTCCACGAACGGATCGGTGACCTGAACTACTCCGGTCGTTCCCTTTGCGCTAAGTTCAAGGGAAATATGGGTGTCGTCCCCTGTTGCGGCCAGCGAAGGAGCGCCCCCAGTAGCAGCAGAAGCAACTGTGACTTCATTGACGGACGTAGCAACGGAATCCAGAATGAGGATTTCCTCGCCCTCAGAATTCTGGAGCGTGATCCCAGTATCGGCTTCGCCAGTACAAGCAATTGTCGGGTTGTTCCCTGTCGCGGCTGATGCGATCGTGATCTCGTTTACCGAACTGGCTACCGAATCGAGAATCAGGATTTCTTCCCCATCCTTGTTGGCGAACGTGAGCCCGGTATCGGCTTCGCCTTCAGCCCGGATGATCGGGTTGTTGCCGGTGGCGGCGTTGACGATCCCGACATGGTTCACCGCGCTGGCCGTCTCGGTAAATTCGAGACACTCCAGCCCGTCGAAGCCGATGTAGGCCGTGGTGCCGCCCACTACGTCCCCGAGCCAGCAAGCGGTGCCATCATGGGCGCCGAACTTGACGTAATCGGTAATCGGCGTCGTGTTGCTATGGACGTAGATGGTCGGGTGAGTATCGGCCGACACGGCCCAGTCCGAAGCCCTTGCGGCCTTGTCGGTGATGTGTAGGGCATTGTTCGTGTCGCCAAGCCCAACAACCACCGTATGGTTATCCGCGTCGCCCGTCGACCACATGAGGATCGCGTCATCCCCCGTGCCGAATTCGAGCAATTCGTCATCCGCCCAGTCCTCGTCGACGTCCTCGCCGAACGTGGCCATCACTTCGAGGATGTCCTGGTCGGTCGTAACCGTCTCGAAGGCCGTCCCCTCCAGGATCGTGCCGCTGCTGGCGACCTCGCCATCGGCCGCCGCGAAAGCCTGGTTCCCGCCAGTGATCGCACCGGCGGCGACCATCTTCCGGGTGCCGCTCGCGTTAGAGAGCAGGAGCGTGACCTTGTCACTGACAGCCAGCACGGCGTCTTCGTTGACGCCGACGCTAGCCGTAGCCGCATCGCACAGGCTGACAGTCGGCGGGCTGGTCGATGCGTCGCTGACGTACCATCGCAAGTTAGCCCCCGCAGTTTCGCTCGCGATAAAGGTTTTTCGCGGGCCGTCTACCATTTGGGACATGATTTGTCTCCTTGGTTTGTTTGGCGTGTTCGTTGTGATTTCACTCAGGCCCGGCTGCCACGATAAGACGACGGACCAACATTGGCGTTGTGTGCCTCGACATAGGCCGCGTGCATCTCCGGTTGCTCTTTTACGACAGCCCGAATAGCATCGGACTTTGCGAGGCCGGTCTTCAGTTTCTCGTCGACGAGAGCCTGGAACGCGGCCAGCGGCTCACCGACATCAGTCGACTTGCCGTTTCCGCCGCCGAGCATGTCAACGCCCGGCTTGCTGGCCTTCGCCTTCTCGGC